>DATKYK010000025.1 GCA_035528575.1 Dehalococcoidia bacterium
GGTAGTTTGCTTGGGCGTGGGTAGCAGTTATGGGGCATACTGGGACAACGGCATTTATAGGTGCACCAATGATTATGGTGCTAATCACGCTGTCGTATTAGTAGGTTACGACGAAACGCAAAACTACTGGATTGCCAAGAACAGTTGGGGGTCTGGCTGGAACGGCGATGGATATTTCAAAGTGGGTTGTGGGGAATGCTCAATTGAGAACTATGTCAGCTATAATACTGCGTCATCCGTTCTAACTCCTCCCCCCGCCCCAACCCTCGATTCTCCGACTGATGGAGCCATGGTAAACGGGAGTTCCATCGTGTTACAGTGGAATCCTTCTGGGG
Organism: Dehalococcoidia bacterium; assembly: GCA_035528575.1. NCBI lineage: Bacteria > Bacillati > Chloroflexota > Dehalococcoidia > Dehalococcoidia bacterium. The sequence goes on from DATKYK010000025.1 coordinate 336, forward strand.
AAGCGAATCACTACTTTTTGATGGTAAGTATCGATCCTGATATAAGTGTCACGATAGGAAACACAGCAGTGAGGAAGTTCTACGGCGACATAGGCGATGTAACTCAATACCATGATACAGGCTATCCTATGGATGGTACTACCTATTACTGGTGGGTGTACGCTGGCAACGATGCCGGCTGGTGTTCTCAAGCTGATGTAATCGCAAATGGCAGCAGCTTTGTTAATGGAGCAAATCCCCCACCCACACCTACACCTACGCCTACGCCTACACCTACGCCAACCCCTACGCCGGCCACGTCCATAGCTATTGATTGTGCGAGCGCGCCAGTGGGTGAGACTGCCGATGTCGACATTACAATAGTTACTGACGACCCGGACGGCATAGGTTCAGCTACCATAACCCTTACCTATGATTGTTCCATTGTCAGTGTAGACGGTGTTTCAGGGGGAGAAATTGGCAACGTTTATTGGGGTACAGAGGGCTGCACTACTACCATAACAGCGGCAACCGGGGATACCCCCGGGCCAACAGGTGCCGTCTTGTTTGCGACAGTACATTTAAATGGGGAAGGCAGTTCTGGTGAGTGCTGCGACCTGGATATTGAAGTGTCATCGATGTATGACGGGACAGCAGGCGATCCACAGCAGATAACACCAAGCCCAGTTACCGATTGCACCTTCTGCATTTCTGGACTGGAGGGTGATGTTAATAACGATGGCGTTATTGACTCGGTAGACTTCCAGTTATTGGCCCAGCATTTGGTAGGAACTATAACGCTCAGTGGCGATTATTTACTCGCTGCCGACGTTAATTGCGACGGTGAAGTTGACTCAGCAGACATGCAGCTAATAGCACAATACCTGGTTGGGACTATTGACTAATTTGCTTATGTGCTGTATAATCTCTTAATTTAAATTCTTTTAGGTAGAGGAGGCTGTATACGGGGTATTCTACAAATGCTACACGTAGGAGTTGCAAAATAGCTATATTAAGGTAAGAAGGAGGAAGATATGACTATAGTGACTAGGAAAGGACTCTCGGTGGTTTTAGCGTTGGTGCTTGCCTTGCTGCTGATGGCTACACCGGCGGCGCTGGCCGACCCCGGCACATCCGTAGCAATTAATGATGGTTTAGATGTACCGGTGGGGGGTAACAGGAATGTTGACATTATGATAACTACCGACGACCCACAGGGCATAGGCTCAGCTACCATAACACTTACCGTTGATACCTCCGTTGTCAGTGTAAGCGGTGTGACTGCTGGAGCCCTCGGCGCTATTACACATAATACGGCGGGCAGCACCACGACAATAGTCTCATGGACAGGGAGTTTCCCAGGGCCAACAGGCACCTTCACATTTTGCACCGTGACACTACATGCAGAAGGCGGTGAAGGAGAGTGCAGTGTCCTGGGTATTGAGGTTACATCTATGTATGATGGGACGCTAGGCGATCCACAGGAGATAACTCCAAGTCCAGTCGTCGATGGCACATTTTGCATCCATGAGGGGGGTGTGGGCACCTCGGCAGCTATTGAGTGCGGCAATGCACAAGAGGGTGGCAGCGATACAGTTGACATTACCGTAACTACCAGCGACCCGGCCGGCATAGGTTCAGCTACCATAACGCTTACCGTTGATACGGCTGTTGTTACCGTAGGCAACATAGCCGCTGGAGCCCTCGGCACTGTTTTCTCGAATACGGTGGGTAGCACCACTACCATGTCAGCGGCCACAGGGTCTTCACCAGGTCCAATCGGCACTTTCACATTTGCCACCGTGACCTTAAATGCGGTAGGCAATTCTGGGGACAGCAGCGCTCTGAATATCGAGGTGACAACGATGTATGACGGGACGGCGGGCGACCCTCAGCTCATACACCCAAGCCCGGTGACCGATTGCATCTTCACTATTGGCGGCAGACAGAAAGGCGATGTTAATGACGATGATGCCATTAACTCGGCAGACATGCAGCTAGTAGCCCAGCATATAGTGCATACGACAACACTGACTGGCGATGCTTTCACCGCCGCTGACGTTAATTGCAGTGGCACAGTTGATTCAGCAGACATGCAGTTAATAGCACAATACCTGGTTGGAACCATTACCGATTTTCCCTGCTGAATATATATGTACTAAGAACGGAGATCAGGCTTGCGGCAAGCTAATGTCGCTATCAATCTGAGAAATCCCTTGCCGCAGGCAACTCTCCTGGGTGCCTTGCTAGCGGATGCTCGCTAGCCTGTTTCATGAAGAAAAAGCCTGGATAAATGCCCTCCCTGGTACTTCCTCGCGGAAATCCGTGTCACTACTTGATTACCCCATTAGGAGTGTGTGCCAGGTTTGGGGAATCGCATTCTTTAACAAGGTGATGAGAGGTTTACTTCTGTAACCGAGTACCAGGTTGCCAAAATCGCTATCATAATGACACGATGTCTCCACTATCGGGCTTAAGTTAAGCTTTCCAATAGGCCCAGTTCCCGGTTATCATTGCCACGAAAATATAGCCCTGATATGCACCATTTTCATAACTCGACGGTGCCGCTGGCGAGCGGCGTGTTGGATCGTAGCAAAAAGGTCGTGTTTATAGAGCAAGCCCTCATGGCCTGACTCTGTAAATACTTAGTAAAAATACCCTCATTCTGCATCCACGCAAAGCAACTCCTCGAATCCTCCTCGGCGCTAACGGCCCCCGCCGCATTGAGTGCTTGACAGGTAGCGAATGTTTGTAACATAATCCGAAGTGACTGACCATTATTCAACACATCCTCGTGGGATGTTTCCCGCTTTGCATAATTGGTGGGTCAAGAGAAAAACCACGCAGTGAAAATGAAGCACAGTGAATAGGAAGCGGTTTCTCTATATTATGGCATCTCTCACCTTCACTTGTGCCTTTATGGCAGCAGCGATTCCACCGTGCGTTAGCGAATCTGGAGCTTCTCCAACGACGACCTATGTGACCACTATGATTTCACCTGGTGAGTCTGATATTCGTATCGACCCCCATCGCATAAACCTCGTTGATAGGCCGTTAAACGTATACACTACTGGCACATCCACAGCATCAAGTAACTCCGAGCCCTGTGTCATCTGTTCAACCTGTCCAGGAAGTAGTCTCACACCTACGAAACCGCCAGATACCAAGACAAGTGAACTCGATGAAACACCATGCGGGCACAATGGAGCTGAAAATATTGGCATGGGTAACCCTGCAGCAGTGTACTGCAATGAGATGGGCTATGAATACAAAGTGGTGAAAACCGAAGATGGAGAAAAAGGCATAGTCACGCTGCCAGATGGAAGTGAATGCGATGCCTGGGCCTTCTATGGTGGTGAGTGCGGAACGGAGTTTTCCTACTGTGCCAAAATGGGCTGGCCGGTTGCGGCAGAAGGGAAAAGCGACCCCATTGCCACAAAGTGCACCACATGCGTGCTGCCCGACGGTTCTCACCAAACGGTTCGGGAACTCCTTAATTTGAGCGAGAAGTGCAGACCAGGAGTGGAAAGCTTGAGCGATGCTGTCCCCGATGAGGGATACATCAGCGATACCTCGGAAAGTGGGTCGATTCCTCCTGACCACTTCGACTGGAGAGACGAAGACGGTGAAAACTGGATGACTCCGGTTAGAGACCAGGCTGGTTGTAGTAGTTGCTGGGCATTTTCGGCAGTGGGCGTAGTGGAGCCGCTGTACAATATTTTCTATGATGAGCCCAATTTAGATTTAGACCTCTCAGAGCAATACCTGGTATCGGATTGCTGCACAGCCTGCGGGGACTGCGTTGGCGGATCGAATGCGCGTGCGCTTAGATTCATCAGGGATGAGGGAATAACAGATGAGGCCTGCTTCCCCTATAGCGCACTTAATGGTCCCTGTTCCGATAGATGCGCCGACTGGAGTAGCAGGCTAAAGGGGATACATGAGACGGAATATGTTCAGGGAGATACGCAAACAATAAAAGAGCACCTGATCGAAAGGGGACCCCTCGCCGCCTCCATGGGCATTGGTGAGGAGGCCGGGGGATACTTCGAAAGCGGCATTTATAGATGCACCGATGATTCTCTGACTAATCACAGTGTGGTAATAGCTGGCTACGATGAAACGGAGGGCTACTGGATAGTGAAAAACAGCTGGGGCACCGGCTATGGAGATAACGGTTATTTAAAAGTGGGTTTTGGCGAATGCTCGATTGAGAGCTCGGTCTACTATGCCGCTCTCTACGCGTGGCCGGCGCTGCTATCACCACCCAGCGGTCTGGCGTCACGACCGGGGGAGGTCACATTAGACTGGCGTGAGCAGGATGGGGCCACCGGCTATCATATCCAGATAGACCAGGTCGATACATTCGACTCGCCTCACCTCGTAGAGGTCGAACGTGAGGAAACCGGGTATACCGCCAATCTCAGCACTGGCTCCTACTACTGGCGGGTCAAGGCGCATCTTAATGGCGAGGATAGCCCCTACTCCCCGGCCTGGCGGCTCACTATTACCAACGAGCCCGTGGTCCAGGTGACCGACGACTATGGCAACGATTACCACCCGGCGATAGCCCGGACCGACGATGGGAAGCTGTGGGTGGTGTGGTACTCCGAGCGCTCGGGTAACAGCGACATCTGGTACAAAACCAGCTCCGATGGCGGCGCCACCTGGTCACAGGCTTCACAAATAACCACTTACACAGGAGCTGACTATGATCCAGCGATAGCCCAGACCGCAGATGGCAGGGTGTGGGTGGTGTGGGAATCTGAGCGCTCGGGCAACCACGACATCTGGTACAAGACCAGCTCCGACGGCGGTAGCAACTGGTCACAGGCTTCACAAATAACCTCCGACCCTAACCGTGATTACGGGCCGGCGGTAACCCAGACCGCAGATGGCAGGGTGTGGGTGGTGTGGGAATCTGAGCGCTCGGGTAACTACGACATCTGGTACAAGACCAGCTCCGACGGCGGTAGCAACTGGTCTGAGGCTTCACAAATAACCACCGACCTTAATCATGAACACGAGCCGGCGGTAACCCAGACCGCAGATGGCAGGGTGTGGGTGGTGTGGACGGGTGAACTCCAGGGGACCCTCGACATCTGGTACAAGACCAGCTCCGACGGCGGCGCCACCTGGTCTGAGGCTTCACAAATAACCTCCGATGCTCTCTCCAATTCAGCACCAGCGATAACCCAGACCGCAGATGGCAGGGTGTGGGTGGTGTGGCAATCTGAGCGCTCGGGTAATGGCGACATCTGGTACAAGGCGAGCTCAGATGGGGGTGCCACCTGGTTTAGTGTCTGTCAATTCACCAATTTCACCGGTTACGACGGACACCCGGCAGCGGTCGCTCTGGCGGGCAGTGAGCCGGCAGTGGCCTTCTGGTCTGATCGTGCCGTCAAATATGACATCTGGTACGGCACCATCGGCTCTATGGAGGATATAGACCCTCCGCCTCACCTGGATTGGGCTCTACATGAGCCAGACAATCCCGACACTGAGCAAACGGTGACGATACGGGCAGGGGTTAGTGACGAATCAGGTGTGCAGGGTGTTCAACTGGTGTGGTCCATTGACGGCACGCCTCAGGAAAACCTTCCGTTGTACGATGACGGATATCACGATGACGGCGATGCTGACGATGGTATCTATGGCGTTGAGCTTGGCCCCTTCCCCACCGTGGACACGGTGGTGGAATACCAGGTCCAGGTGACGGATATTGACGAGAATACGATCGTAGGCCCCGAATACCCTGACTCATTCCAAATTATTGAGCCCTTCATCACTACCGGCGATATCCTTCTGGTCGCCGATAATTTAGGTTCATACACTCCCTACTACACCGACTCCCTGGACGGCCTGGCTTATGAGTATGATGTTTGGGACACCGAGCTCCGTGAAAATATAGATGGTGAAACCCTGAGCCAGTACCTAGACGGAGTGGTTATCTGGGCAACCCCCAATTGGGGTTATATAGGCTACGCCGAGACCCAGGACAACCTGGCGTCTTATCTCGACAGCGGAGGAAGGCTGTTCATAAGCGGACAGGACATCGGCCATTATATCGGTTCATCAACCTTCTATCAGGATTACCTCCATGCCCAGTACGTTCAGGACGATATAGACCTCTTCGGCCTGTTTGGCTTACCCGGTGATCCCATAACCGATGGCCTTTACGTTTCCATTTCGGGCGGCGACGGTGCCAACAATCAGTATAGCCCCAGTGAGATCAATCCCCTATCGCCGGCGGTGACTACTTTCACTTACGATGCTTCAGCCACCACCCCCAAGTTTAAGCCACAGCTTCTTGAAGAGGGAAGGGAACGACCCGGGAGCGATGAGATGCCACCGCAACAGGAGCCAGTGGCGACAGTCAGCCATGGCATAGGTTCCACTCCAACGTCATCGCGAATAGATATCGGTACCAAAGCGATCAGTTCCAGTGGCAGCGGTGCGATCCGGGCTAATACCGGAACCTACAAAGTCGTCTATCTTGCCTTCGGTTTCGAAGCCATAAACTCCGCAACAGACAGGGAAGTGGTAATGGATAGGGTGATGACGTGGCTATCGCTACCCATTACCTGGGTAGCTATTGACTGTGCCAGTGTGCCTGAGGGGGGCACTGCCGATGTCGATATCATCATAAATACCCAGGACCCCGATGGTATAGGTTCCGCCACCATAACGCTTACCGGTGACCCATCTGTTGTCAGCGTAGGGGATGTAACGGCCGGAGACCTCGGCGCTGTTACCTGGGACACCGTGGGCAGCACCACGACAATAGTCTCATGGACAGGGGGTTCCCCAGGGCCAACAGGTACCGTCACATTTTGCACCGTGACACTACATGCGGAAATCCCTGGTTCAAGCGCCTTGGATATAGAGGTAACATCGCTCTACGATGGGACAGCGGGCAATCCACAGCCGATAACCCCAAGCCCGGTTACCGATTGCATCTTTAGCATTGATGGCAGATTAGAGGGTGATGTTTACCCGCTGGGTGCTGCCGATGGTGTTATTGACTCAGCAGACTTTCAGTTAATAGCCCAGCACATAGTGGGTACTATAACTCTCGTTGAACCTGATTTCCTCGCCGCCGATGTCAATGACAGTGGAACAGTGGACTCAGCAGACCTGCAGCTGATGGCACAATACCTTATTGGAACGATCGATGGGTTTCCCGGCGGAGATTACATTCCCTGAATAGAGGGCATTAACAGACCGTAGGGTGGGTGCAGCGCAGTGTAACCCACCTTTAGCACAATTCGATGGGTTGCACCCATCCTACTTTATCTACCCCTCTCCCGCACACCGGTTCGGCTACCCCGGCCGCAGTGCTTACACGCAGGCGCTCTGCCGTTACAACACAGCCTGCATCAAGAAAACCCGCATGCTTTTCCATACTAAACACTGTAGAGCCGCCCCGTATTTGGCCTTGACAAGTATTGCTTTTTATGGTATACATACACAATACGTTTAGTGCCAGTGACATAACTGAAGCTATTTCCTATTCGAGCACAGGAAACTGCGTAAGCAATGTCATCGGCGTTATGGTAACCAGGCTTTTCATGGGGCACCTGGGTCACAGGCACCCGTGAGAAAGGACATTATAAATGCGGTATTTTAGCAAGAGCTCGGGTAAGCCTTCAAGAGCCGCGGTAAAGGTACAGTTGATACTGGCGGTGGTCGTGATGGTGGCGCTTGCTGGTATCGCGATACCGGTGATGGCACTGGACCACGCCGAGGGTGTAAATATAGGCTCACCCAGGGGGAATGGTGCCAGCATAAACGTGACCAAGCAGGTCCGGCTGGGAGCTGGTGATTGGGTGGATACAGTAAACACCACAGTTGGCGAATACGTGACTTTTAATTTGACTGTTCATAACGACGGTACCAGCAACCTGACCGATATATGGGTCACCGACACCCTCTCGGAGAGCCTGGACTACCTCGCAGGTACTTCAAATGTAACCACACCCTGTGGGTCTGACCCCACATTTGGGCCGACTATAGTTGGCAAGAAGCTTACATGGAATGTCTCGGAGGAGCACTGTGACCCCATCGAACCGTTGGAGAGTGTTAACATCGTGTTCTCCGCCAATGTCACCTCCTGCGGCGTGGACGTAAACGAGGTATCAGCAAATGCCACGTATATTGATTACACGGTTTTCGGTAATGACACAGCCACTGTTAACACCGTTGAACCCAACATGTGGGTGTGGAAATTTGTCAAGGTCCAGGGGGGTCCTTCCTGGGTGGAGACCACTAATGCCACACTTGGCGACATCCTGGAATTCAAGTTAACAACCTGGAACAGCGGCACCTGCTGCAACGTGACCCAGATAGTGGTTACCGACATCCTCCCGGAAAGCCTGACGTACGCTCACGATGCAAAAATAGATTACCCGGGTAACGGGACTGTATATCGAGAGCCGATCGAGGATGGCAACAACTATACGTGGAATCTCAGTGATTTCGTCCCCCTCCAAAAAAATGGGATAATAGACATCTACTTCTCTGCCAATGTAACCGGTTGCGGCACGGGCTTATTAAACACTCAGACGGCAAATGCCACGTGTTTGGAGAATGAGGAGCTCTTGCTTTATGATGAAGACACCGTCACCTTTAACATTCTTCCCGAACCCAGCATAAACGTGACCAAGCAGGTCCGATTGGGCTCTGGTCCGTGGGTGGATACGGTCAATACCACATTCGGCGAAACCGTGACTTTCAATTTGACTGTTCAAAACAACGGTAACTGCAGCAGCCTGGAAAAGATTTTAGTCACCGACACCCTCTCGCCCAGCCTGGGGTACATCGGAAATGCAACAATAATTCACCCGGGTAACGCGACGATATCTCGGGCGCCGGATCAGGTTGGCAACGAGTACACGTTGAATCTCAGTGATTTCGCACCCCTCGAATCGTCCGACAGCGTATATATCTTATTCTCTGCCAATGTCACCACGTGCGGGCCTACGGACATAAACGAGGTAACGGCAAATGCCACAGGTGTGGAATATCCTTACCAATTTGTTGAGGGTACTGACAACGCCACTGTTACCGTGATTCCCGAACCCAGCATAAACGTGACCAAGCAGGTCCGGTACCCGTGGGATACTGGTGAGTGGATGGATACGGTCAATGCCTCAGTGGGCGAATATGTGACTTTTAATTTGACTGTTCTTAACACCGGTATCTGCTGCAACCTTACCAATATAATGGTTACTGACATCCTCTCGACCAGCCTGGACTACCTCACAGGTACTTCAAATCTAACCACACCCTGGGGGTCTCCCCCCACATTTGAGCCGGATATAGATGGCGACGAGTATACGTGGAATGTCACGGATTACGCGGTTGCTCATGCCCTCGAAACGTACGAGAGTGTTAACATCGTGTTCTCTGCCAATGTCACCTCCTGCGGCGTGGACGTAAACAATGTAACAGCAAATGCCACGTGTGAGGAGGATGAGGAATACTGGGTTTCTGGCGAGGACACAGCCACTGTGAACACGCTTCAACCCAGCATGTACGTGTTAAAATTTGTCAAGGTCCAGGGGGGCCCTTCCTGGGTGGAGACCGCTAATGCCACACTTGGCGACACCGTGGAATTCAAGTTAGTAACCGTCAACAGCGGCACCTGCTGCAACCTGACCCAGATAGTGGTTACCGACACCCTCCCGGACGGCCTGGCGTACATCGGAAATGCAACAATAGAGCACCCGGGTAACGCATCGATATCTCGGGCGCCGGATCAGGTTGGCAACGAGTACACGTTGAATCTCAGTGATTTCGCCCCCCTCCAAGACGGTGGGATAATAGACATCTTCTTCTCTGCCAATGTCACCGGTTGCGGTACGGGCCTAATAAACACTCAGACGACAAACGCCTCGTGTGTGGAGGCTGGGGAGACGCTCGGTGACACGGACACCGCCACCATTAACGTGCTTCCCGAAGCCAGCATAAACGTGACCAAGCAGGTCCGATTGGGAGCTGGTCAGTGGGTGGACACGATCAATGCCACATTCGGCGAAACCCTGACTTTCAATTGCACCATCCGCAACACCGGTAACTGCAGCAGCCTGGAAAAGATTTTGGTCACCGACATCCTCTCGCCCAGCCTGGGGTACATCGGAAATGCAACAATAATTCACCCGGGTAACGCATCGATATCTCGGGCGCCGGATCAGGTTGGCAACGAGTACACGTTGAATCTCAGTGATTTCGCCCCCCTCGAATCGTCCGACAGCATATATATCTTATTCTCTGCTAATGTCACCACGTGCGGGCCTACGGACATAAACATTCAGAGCGCAAATGCCACGTGTTTTGAAGATCCTTCCCAATTTGTTGAGGGTACTGACAACGCCACTGTTAACGTGCTTCCCAACCCCAGCATAAACGTGACCAAGCAGGTCTGGGACGATCTTAACACTAAATGGGAGGATGAGGTCATTGCCGCAATCGGCGACACCATGACTTTCAATTTGACTGTTCATAACACCGGTACCTGCTGCAACCTGACCGATATGATAGTCACCGATATCCTCTCGGAGAGCCTCGATTGGGACAACGACTTTTTAATCACCGCGCCCGGGTACTCAGGAACACCCGCGCCGACTATCGATGGCAACGAGTATACGTGGAATCTCACAGCTGAGGTACCTCTCCTCGAAACGTGCGAGAGTATATACGTCGTGTTTAATACCACTGTCCTCTCGTGCGGCGTGGACGTAAACGAGGTAACGGCAAACGCCACGTGTGATGGCAATGAGGATTACTGGGCTTATGACGAGGACACAGCCACTGTTAACGTGCCTCCACCGAGCATAAAGGTTATTAAGTCGGTCTGGGACCCGGATGCATATGAGTGGGCGAATGAGGTCGATGCCGCAATCAGCGACACAGTAAGGTTCCGGTGCGATATCTACAACGACGGTACCAGCTGCAACCTGACCGCGATTGAGGTCCACGACATCCTCTCGGACAGCCTGGAGTACGCCGGAAACGTAACGATCAATGGCATTCCCTTCTCGACACCTCCCGTTTGGGAGGGGCCCACAGAGTTTATGTGGGAATTCCCATCTTGGGTGCTCGAACCGGACGGGCCCCACAAAATCATCGAGTTCGATACCACGGTGATCGATTGCGGCGTGGACGTAAACCGGCAGGAAGCAATTGGCTATTGTGAGGGATCCCCTGCGGATCTGGTTTATGATGGTGACACAGCCACCGTTAACGTGCCGTGCGGGCCAACACCAACGCCTACACCAACGCCTACGCCTACGCCTACACCAACACCGACACCAACACCGACACCGACACCAACACCGACACCTACGCCGACGCCTACGCCTACACCGACGCCCACACCAACACCAACGCCGACGCCGACGCCTACACCTACACCGACGCCGACACCTACACCGACACCAACACCTACGCCTACACCAACACCTACCCCTACTCCTACACCACCACCAATAAACGCTGCTGTAGAGATTGAGTGTTGCTCAGCTGTACCTGTGGCTGGCAGCTGTGAAGCTGACATTACCATAACTACCAATGACACAGACGGCGTAGGTTCAGCTACCGTAACGCTAACAGTGAATACAGCCGTTGTTACTGTAGGCGGTGTGGCGGCTGGACAACTTACCTCTGCGTTTTCCTGGAACACGATAGGCGCTACCACTACCATAACAGCGGCCACAGGTACTCATCCCGGGCCGGGATGGGACGGGAGCACCGTCACATTTGCAACCGTGACATTAAACGCGGTAGGTAGTGTTGGAGAGTGCAGCCCACTGAATATCGAGGCAACATCGCTCTACGATGCGACCTTGGGCGATCCACAGCCAATAGCACCAACTCCGGTTACCGATTGCGAATTCTGCATTACGACTACACCGACACCGACGCCAACACCGACACCGACGCCGACGTCTACACCTCCTCCGTGCAGATTGGAAGGTGATGTTAGTGACGATGACGTCATTGACTCGGCAGACTTCCAGCTAATAGCCCAGCATATAGTGGGGACTACAACACTAACCGGCGATGATTTCCTGGCCGCCGATGTTAATGACGGCGGCACCGTTGACGTAACGGACCTGCAGTTGATGGCACAATACCTTATTGGCACGATTACGGAATTCTCTGGCGGAGAGTGCATTCCCTAAACGCAGTAGGCTTTCACGCCAGGAACAGCAGAACCAACGGCAAGAGCATTACGGGGTGGACAGAGATGTCCACCCCTTCTTATATTAAAAAAAGCTATGCCAGACAGTGGCACCCTATCTTTCTAGAACAACTCACGCTGCAATTTTATAACTGCGGTAAGGCAAGACCACCGGTTCGGCTACCCCGGCTGAAAGGCCTAGCCCAGCATTGTTCAGCCCCACAGGTTGATGGCCAAGGTGACACCAGGCCTCACCAGGTGCTATAATAATGCCTGTGGTGCCCTGTGCCAGATATAAAACAGGGCCATCTGACACAGAGGAATATTGGGCGTAATGAGCTATGGCGTGGGTCACAAAAACCCCAGTTCGGCAGTTCGAACACGCCCGTCGCATTTTTTATACTGCATCAGACTTTATCAGCTAACAGGGATTTTGGAATTTCGCCCCTGCTCCCGATATAACTGTAAGGGGCAATAAATTGAGGATTTTTCTGCCGCCGAAAAGTTTATAAAAGGAGGCTGTTATCATGGCTGAGCCGGCAGAGCTGGAAAAGAGAATCAGGGTGCTGGAGGACATTGAGGCGATAAAGAAGCTTAAGGCTAAATACTTTCGATGTGTTGACAAGAAGCTCTGGGACGAAATGGAAGAGGTCTGGGTCGAAGATGCAGTGGCGGATTATGGGATGGGCATAGAGCTACTGCATGGAAGAAAGGCGATTATGGACTTCCTGAAAAAGAACCTGGGGCTGGACTCTATGATCTCTGCTCATCAGGGCCATAACCCCGAGATCGAGATAACCAGCGATACAACAGCCAGGGGTGTATGGCTGCTGAATGACCGTCTCATAGTACAGACGATAGCAACACTCAATGGCTGGCGCTACTATGAAGATGAGTATGTTAAAATAAGCGGCGAGTGGAAGAAAAAGAGCACGAAGATAACAAACATCCTGGAGGAGTGGACGCAGACCAAGCGATAAGGAGCAGATTTCCTGGCTATTCCAGCTAGGAGAGGTAGGGAGCAAGTATTAAACGTAGCAGCTAAAAATAGTAGAGTATTAGCTGAGTCTGCTTCTCGTATCGGAACGCCGAGGTGGCGGAACCGGTAGACGCGAGGGACTTAAAATCCCTTGGGTGTTGAGCCCGTGCGGGTTCGAGTCCCGCCCTCGGCACTTCTTTGACCTGTAGAGGCCTGTATCGCCGAAAATGGCGTGGCTTTTTAAGAAGTCACCCTTATTCCCTTTGCAATTGTAAAGCTTAAAATGACGTGGGATCCTGAGTTTGAGATTGCCTTTAGCCCCAAGACAGTGGCTGTAGTGGGGGCCTCCCGTAAGGCGCTACCCTTCAGCGATTTTGTGGGTATCCTGAAGAATGCCGGCTTCCCCGGCAGGATCTATCCCATCAACCAAAAAGCGGTTGGCGAAAAGATCCATGGTCTTAAGGTATACCCCGACCTCGTCTCGGTCCCGGAGCCCATCGACCTGGTGACCGTCTCCGTTCCCCCACATGCAATCCCCTCGGTGCTCGAGGACTGTATTGCCGCAAATACCAGGAACATCCAGATCTACACTGCCGGTTTTAGGGAAGCTGGCGATGAAGAGGGAATAGCCCTGGAGAAGAGGCTTAAAAATATAGCTGAGCGAGGGGGGCTCCGCATTGTTGGTCCCAATTGCATGGGGCTTCATGTCCCCGCATCCAGGCTAACCACCTGGCTGAGCTTCGACCCCGAGCCCGGCCCCGTGGCTATGCTCGCCCAGAGTGGTGGCCATGCCGGCCAGTTTGTTTTCGATGCCCCGCTACACCGCATTCATCCAAGCAAGGTGATTAGCTATGGCAATGCCACGGTGCTCGATAGCATCGACTTCCTCGAATACCTGGCTACAGACATAGAGACGGAGATTATCTGTATGTATCTGGAGGGAGTAAGCGATGGCAGAAAGCTTACTACTCTGGTCAGGGAGATTAATAAGACAAAGCCGGTGATCATCTGGAAGGGGGGAACCACCGAGAGTGGCGCCATAGCCGCAGCCTCCCATACCGGGGCGCTCGGTGGCGAGTTGGCAGTTTGGGATGCCTTCTTCAAGCAAACCGGGGCTGTTAGGGTTGATGGCAGATACGAGCTTCTCGACGTTGCCATGACATTCCGCTACCTTCGCCCTCTGGCAAGTAACCGGGTGGCGCTGGTCGGAGGAGGGGGGGGCAACAGCGTTGCCGGCGCGGATATTTGTGCCCGGGCGGGGCTCGAGCTACCCACCCTTAGCGAGAAAACACGACAGGAACTGAGAAGCTTTATGCCCCGCGAGGGGTCCATAATAAGAAATCCAGTAGATATAGCCATGGCAATGGCAGACCTCAACAGCCTTATACGCTCCATAGAGTGCGCTATCGCCGACCCCTCTATCGACGCCGTTATCTTCATTCTATCGCCGGGTTTATTCTACCTCAAAGCTGCTATAGACCCGGCATCCCAGATGACCGCCATACAGGAGGCAACTGATAAGCAAGCCCGGATAATCCTGGATCCCCTGATCAGACTTGACCATGAGAATGCTCACAGAAAGCCCCTGGTCATGGTGTTCCGTGAAGACCTGGCACGCTTTCTCCCCGGCCAGGAGGATAGGCTTCGGCAGGGGTTGCTAAAGGAGGGGATCCCCGTCTATCACTCTCTGGAGCGGGCAAGCCGGGCCATAGGTAAGTTCATCCGCTACCACCAGTTCCACAGAAAAACGGATGCTATATAACAACTAGTTTTGTTATCTAGCACATCCAGTGGCAGAACTTTTCTACTTCTTTACCTTTCCTTTACTTTTATTATAGTATACTTTTAGAGACTGATGAAAAATAGGTGCCCCGATATAATCGGGGCCGGGGGTCTCAGGGTGTCCCCCAGCTTTAAAAGTCCCCCAAGATTGGGGGATACAGGGGGTTGATTCAGACCTCTTCAGCAGTCTCTTTTAGAGAACATGCGTATCCTGATTACAGAGGACGAGAAAGAACTCGCAGATGCCCTGGCCAGAGGGCTGCGCCAGCAGGGCTATGCTGCCGATATCGCTTACGATGGCGAAGAAGCCCTTGTCATGGCGGAGGTGAACGACTACGACCTTATCATCCTCGACCTCAATCTGCCCAAGATCGATGGTGTTGAGGTATGTAGTAAGATACGGGCCTCAGGCTCACCAACCGGCATCCTCATGCTGACTGCCCGCTCCAGCCTCGACGACCGGGTAAACGGCCTGGATCAGGGTGCTGATGATTACCTGGTGAAGCCGTTCCACTTCCCTGAGCTGCTGGCACGGGTGCGCGCCATACTGCGCCGTGAGGGTGAGACGAGGCACCCCATTCTCAGGATAGGCGACCTGGTGCTCGACCCAAACGCCATTAAGGGCTACTTCAGTGGCTCGGAGATAGCGTTTACCATAAAGGAGTTCGCTATCCTTGAGTATCTGATGCGCAACGCCGGACGGGTTATAAGCCAGGAGGAGCTGCTGGAGCACGTTTGGAATGAGGATACTAACATGTTCACCCATACCGTTAAGGTCCATATCAATAACATGCGCAAGAAACTTAGCGCAGCCGGGGCGGGCGATTTAATCTCAACCGTCAAGGGGAGGGGATATTTACTATGAGAATGCCCGTATTTACCAAGACTATTCGCTTTCGGCTTACGTTTTGGTACACAGTGCTTCTGCTATTGTTTGGCGCTCTTTTCATTATTTGGTTGTATATGAGCGTACAACAATTAACGGCACAACCCCCGGAACCATTTTGGCATATGGCAGAACAGGGATATTCTCCAAGGGAAATATTCGACCTTGCAAGAAATGAGCAGCTGGAACTATTGAGAAATTATTCTTTAATCGGCTTCGCCGGCCTTATTACAATCGGGGGGGTAGGTATCTACTTTCTCTCACGGCGGATGCTGAAGCCGGTTGCCCGTGTCTCCTCGCTGGCGGCACGGATTTCCAGCACCAACCTGAAGGAAAGGATCAATTACCAGGGCCCCGAGGATGAGATAAAGCACCTTGCCGATACCTTCGACGACATGATGGGCCGCCTGGAGAGCACCTTCGAGTCGCAGAAGCAGTTCATTCAGGACGCATCGCATGAACTGAGGACCCCCATTGCAATAGCCCAGACGAACATAGAGGTCGCCGAGATGGAGGGAAAAGCGACTATTAAGGATTATAAACGCCTGCTGGAAGTGCTCAAGCTGAGCCTGGAGCGCATGAACCAGCTCAGCGACAACCTCCTCCTACTATCGGAGGGCGACCAGTCTCAGATGAAATGGTCGGTGGTGTATACGGCTGCCCTGCTTAGCGAGGTGACAACAGAAGCCAGTGCCAAGGCCGCAGCGGCAGGTGTGGGCCTTGAACGGGGGCCAGAATCGAGCGAAATATGCGTAATGGGGGATACCCTGCGCCTCAAGCAGGCATTAATCAACCTGGTCGATAATGCCATTAAGTATAACCGCACCGGGGGCACAGTGAAGCTCTCGGCCCGCGCCGAGGGCTCTCAGGTTGTCCTTCAAGTGCAGGATAGCGGTATCGGCATCTCAAAAGCAGACCAGCAGCGCGTTTTCGACCGCTTCTACCGCGTTGACAAGTCCAGATCTCGCGGCGGGGGAGGCAGCGGCCTTGGACTAGCCATAGTCAAGAAGATCGTGGAGAACCACGGAGGCACCATCTCGGTGGAAAGCACTCCCGGTGAGGGAAGCACTTTCCGAATAATACTGCCGCGACATAGCCCAGCCTAAATCTTCCACACCTCCTCATTAAAACAGGGGCTTCGGCCCCTGTTTTAATGGCTATCCCATCCACCCGGAAATTTACCATGTCTTTACCATAGTTATGCTATGCTTGATATCAGCTACAGGTAAAGGAGGTGAAATAAATGAAGCGGTACATGAAGTACGGGATAATCGCCATCGTGGCAGTCGTTGCCCTCTCGGCTGGAATCACCGCCGTTGTTTCCGCCCAATCCCCGGAGGCTGAAGTTGGCAGCGATACAGGGCCAGGACAGATCTTCCTCAGCAAGGTAGCAGACATACTGGAGTCAGATGAAGAGGAACTGGCCGATGCCTTTAAGCAGGCTCGACAGGAGATGTGCGAGGAAATGCAAAAGCAGCGTCTCCAGAGCATGCTTGAAGAGGGACTGATTACAGCGGAAGAGGCCGAGCAGATTCAGGACTGGTGGGATAGCCGCCCCGAGGCGATGCAGCAACTAGGACCACCGGGGCACCACATGAGAAACACATGGTGCCACCAGATGAACATGCCGTGACATCGCTCCGTATTAATTTACCTTACGTCTATACAAAATAGGGGCCTCGGCCCCTATTTTTATTCAAGTAATACCCCCTAAAGAAATTTACCATATCTTTACCATAGTTATGCTAATGTGGTAATGCGCTAATGAACCCGAGCAAGCGGTAATGAGTTTTTAAATGTAATATAAGGAGGCGTAGATGCTTACACTGAGGAGGGCTTTTAAGAACATCTGGAGGAGGAGGTTCAGGACAGTGCTGGTGAGCCTGGTCCTGGCCCTATGCGTAGCGGTTTTCGTTTCCACCATCGCCGGGGTTGATGCCAGTGAGGAAGCCACCGCAGAAATGCTGGAGCAGTATGAGGAAATCGCAGAGAGTACGATAGAGCAAACAGAGCTGTCGATGACCGCGATTACGGTCCAAAATATGAGAGGATTTATGCCTCAGTCTGAGTCTAGTGATGGGATGAGTGAAGATGTAGCCGATGACATCTCGGATATGGACGACGTCGCGGCGGTGGTACCGCAGGTCAGCGGCGGTTTAGGCGAAGCAGAGGAGGCAGAGGGTGGGGGAGGCCCATTTGGTGGCGGTAGGGTCATGTCTGCCTATAGGGTAATCGGTGTTCCACTGGACCTCGATGAGACGTACAGCGTGTTGCCGGTAAATATCGTCGAAGGACGAAGCCTGGAAGAGGATGAAGATTACGCCGTTCTCATCGGCGAGGACCTTACCGATTACTTCGATGCGGGTGTCGGCGATACCATAAAAATCGAAGGGACGTATTTCGATGTAGTCGGGGTCTACTCGAGCGGCTTTATGAGAAACGAGGTCTATATGAGCCTCTCTTCCGCTCAGGAGGTGCTCGATATGGATGGGGAGATATCCTCATTGACCGTGTATGCCGATAGCGCTGACGATGTCGACTCTGTGGTCGTTGAAATAGAAGAGACCTATTCGGACTACATGGTCATGGCTATGAGTGACATGCAATCCCAGTTCGGTGGTCGTATTCAGCAACAGCAGGAAGGTATTATCAGTACAATTGACGACAATCTCTCCAGCATAGAATCTACGGGATTAGGTATTACTGTTGTATCTGTTATTATCGGGGTCCTGCTTATCTTCGGCCTGATGTTCTACACGGTGCGCGAGAGAACCAAGGAGATAGGTACACTGAAGGCACTGGGGTTCAGTAACCGGGATGTCCTGAAGCAATTTATGTATGAGGGGTTTTACGTTGGCCTCATCGGAGGGGCTCTCGGTCTCGGCATCGCTGCTGTGAGTGCATCGCTGTTCAGTTCCTTGCTGCTCAATACAGGCGATACCATGGGAACACCGGTATCCGTAACGGTTACCATGCAAGTCATGCTGCTGGGACTGGGCTTGGCCGCTGTAGCCGGGGCTTTGGGAAGCCTGTACCCCGCATGGAGAGCATCCCACGTGAGCCCTATGGAGGCGCTAAGGAATGAATAATCCAACATCGACAATATGGAGGTTTAACTGATGGAAAACAACACAATTGTCAAGACAAAAGGTTTGAGCAAAGTATTTAAGATGGGCGGGCAAGACGTTCGTGCCCTCTCGAATGTGAACCTTGAGATAACAAAGGGCGAGTTTGTAGCGATCATGGGGCCCTCGGGCTCAGGAAAAACCACCCTGCTCACCCTGATCGGATGCCTGGATAAACCGACCAAGGGGAAAATATATCTCGGGCGAAAGGGTATAGAAGTTACCAGCGTACCGGACTCTTCGCTCTACAAGATAAGAAGGGATAATCTGGGGTTCATCTTCCAGAGCTTCAACCTGATACCCAGCCTGAGCGCTATCGAAAATGTGGTGCTTCCCATGGAAGCTTCGGAGAAATCGGGGAAAAAGAGAAGGAAAAGGGCGCTAGAGCTACTGAGCCTGGTAGATATTGCCGACAGGGAAAACCACAAGCCTTCTCAATTGAGCGGTGGAGAGCAGCAGAGGGTATCAATCGCCCGCGCTCTGGCAAACGACCCCGATCTGATCCTGGCGGATGAACCCACAGGCAATCTGGACTCCGAGACCGGAGAGAGCATTATGAATATACTGCGACGATTGACCACCGATAAGAACCGTACGGTTATTGTCGTGACTCACAACAACTATATAGCTGAAATGGCAAACAGGACGCTCATTATAAGAGACGGGAAGCTCCAGAATTAACAGGGGGAATCTTCCTGTGGAAATGCGGTGTTGTGGATGGATAAGATACGCGTAAGAAACCTTGTTCTTACCCTCACCTTGATCACGTTGTTTACGCTTAGCATCTCGTGCAATTCGCTATATAGCGAAGATATTTCATCTGAAGACAGCCAATCCCCTATATTGCCCAATATTGCCGATGTCGTCGCTTTAGTCACACCTTCGGTCGTGACTATCGACACTGAAACGACCTATCAGTTTTTCCACCGATCTTTTACCCAGGAAGGTGCTGGCTCGGGATGGATCATCGATGAGAGTGGTATTATCGTTACTAATAATCATGTTGTTGACGGAGCTGATAGTATCATTATAACATTGTACGATGGCAGCACCTTTTTTATTGACCCTGATACGATTGCGACCGACCCGACCGATGACTTGGCTATTATCAGAATTGACGCTGAAAACCTTCCGGCAGCCAATATTGGTGACTCATCCGAACTACGGGTCGGTGACTGGGTAGTAGCTATCGGCAATCCGCTCGGGCTAGGCATTAGTGCGAAAGAGGGTATAGTCAGCCGTTTGGACGTTTCTTTAACAGTGGACGGCCAAACATTAACTGACCTCATTGAAACGAGCGCTGCGATAAATCCCGGCAATAGCGGTGGGCCGCTGGTGAACATGCAGGGAGAGGTAATCGGTATCACCAGTGCCAAGGTTAGTTCTGTTGGAGTAGAGGGGCTAGGCTATGCCATCAGCATCGATGAGGCTATGCCTATAATAGAGGAATTGATTACTAGTGGGTAGCAGCCTGCCTCTGGTTACCATGATTTGTTATCAAATATCACCATTACTATCATAAATATTTTCGTCAATTAATTATTAGTGTCCAGAGTTCCCCGATAGGTATCAGTGTCTTTGATATTGGCGCTCTCAGAGTCTTACCCAAGCGATAATATTTCACCATATAGACCTATAACTAGAGACTGCTGAAAAAGAGGTGCCCCGATTAAATCGGGGCCGGGGGTCTCCCCGATGTATCGGGGCAGCTTTAACGAGCCCCCCAAGATTGGGGGATTAGGGGGTTGATTGAGACTATTTCAGCATTCTCGGTATAAGCAACGCATATAACAATCGCTGTGAAAGCTAATAGTATATTCAAAGAGGACACTCCCTGCTTGAAGGTATTTGTGAGGATCCCGGCCTTAGATTATACGCCTTAGACCGCGACTACTTCCTCGACCTCAGGCACTTCTTCCCTGATAATCCGCTCGATACCGTTCTTTAGGGTCATCGTCGCCATAGGACAACCGCCGCAGGCACCGGTCAGCCTGACCGAGACCACCCTATCCTTTACCTCGACCAGTTCCACATCGCCACCATCGGCCTGTAGCGCAGGTCTCACGCGGTCGATCGCTGCTTCTATTTTTTCTCGCATGGCCACTAATCCTCCTGTCTGGAGATATACCTCTCCTTACTTCAACATAATTAGCTTAATCCATGGGGTGGCGCTTGTATGCAACCTTTGCCTCATACCGGAGGTTCTTGGTTGGAATCCAACTCCCGCTGCTAAGTAATCGAGGGCGCGGAATTCGAGGCCGTGCCTTTATGTTTACCTGCCCCGGGTGCCGCTGTGGTAATGCAAAAAGCTGGCAACTCAAGATGAGCTATTTTTTAGCGTACGTTACTTCGACTGCACCGCCGAATATTGGATTAGTGGTAACATCCTTGAAACCAAGTTCGGTAAGAAGTTGATGTCTCTCTGTTTGGGGGAGATGCTCAGTACCCCAGGTTATTTCATAGAACTGATCCTTAATACTGGGTGCGTATTCCGGCTTTCTAAAGTCCTCCACTCTTTCCGGATAGGCGAAGTCAAAAATTACTATCTCACCGCAGTCCTTTAGAGCCTTGTAGCAGTTTGCCATTGACCTATATCTTGTATTTGGTCTTATTTCGTGTAACACTACCGCCATGTTTACCAGATCAAATTCTCCATCATATTCCATGGAGGCTGCATCTACCAACGTGACTGATGTTCTATCCTCCACCCCGTTGTCTTCCAGATGCCTCTGGGTATCTTCGATAACGAAACGATCGATTTCAATACCAATAAAGTTGCATCTGGGGAAATCTTTCGCTAGTTGAATCATGAGATCCCCCCCACCACACCCTACATCTAAAACCTTCATACCGGCATCCAGCCGCTCTTTCAACCCGGGAATTGAGGGAATTATCATGAACCTATAAGCCAAGGGCACTAAATGACTGGTCAGGGCTTTAGCGTCTTTTGAAAACTCGTACCCAAGGGCATCCCAGAAATGGGTGTCTCCACTCTTGTAATATTCGGGGTGACTCTTGAGGAGCTTTGCCCAGTGAGAAACCATGAATCTCGCTCTGTGCCCGAAATAATAGGGATTTTCGGGATCGGTGAGCAGAGAACCCATGTGGGGTGCAAGTTTAAATCTGCCATCGTCGGCACAATCGAGAATTTCGAAGTAATAGGCGCTTTGGCACCAAAGCCTCACATAGGGTTCATGCAGACCGAGCTCACTGGCTAGCGTATCTGGGCCAACGCCGCCCTCGGAGGCACTGAGCTTATCGAATAAGCCAAGGACAACCCCTGTATTCACTAAGTGGACAGCCAGGAACCCTTTTTCATAATCTTCCAGCTTTGCCGATTGTTCATCCACGGTAATTTCTGTCATGCCATTTCACCTCTGGATAATGTTAAATTTTGTGTCGCTTTCTTTAAGGTGCGCACATCTTAGACAAACGAAGGGCAGTTGTCAACGGTTGACTATAAGCGCACGATTGGGCTACGCCGATATCCTACCCTGGCGGGGTACTGCTGATATCTTGCCCCGCTCCGGGATGTACCACGGCGACGGGTACCACCAGTCGCCTGGTTCAGCGATGCCATCTTCGATGAGGATGTGCATTAGGTTATAGCCACAGGCCATCAGGCATAGCCCTCCGGGGTGCGCGGCTGACTGGTGGACGAGATACAGCCCGTCGATCCCCGGGACGCGGAAGCGTGCCAGCTCAGGCAAGGGCCGCTTGTTCCACCACTGGTCACGGCACTGGCGGATGGTGCACCAGGTGCCACCAATCATCCCAGTGTTGCGAAACTCCTGCTCCCACGGGGTGAGGCTCCAGTGTTCTACGAGGTCATCCTCAAGGTTTTCTACTACTGAACTGAAGGCCTTTCGCATATAGGCATCTATATCATCTTTGACCTTGTTCATAGCATCTGGCCCGTCAATGTGGTACTCTGGCGGCGGGACATAACCAACGATAGAACAATTGACGTAGAGGTTGGGACGGGTGCATTGCGAGTGGAAGTCGGCACTGAATATTTTTGAGCTCCCAGCCCAACACCACGGATATCTCTCCGGCGACATGGTGGGGTTACCCTGCTTGCCCATCACATCAGTAGCGTGCTCATAATAGATCTCTCGCGAGTCCATCGGGTAACATACGCCTGACTGCTCACCCTCCTTGAACTTGGGACGATAGCGAAGGGGCTCACGCGTTAGGAAGTGGTTTACGTACAATGTCCCTCCCTTGATGTTGAGGTCATTTACGCGCTGCAGTAAGCCAACGTCCATATACTGCGGCCCGATGAGGTTGTTGAAGGTTTGCTGAATGTCGGTGGCACTGATCACTGCCTTGTCCGCCCAGATTACCTTGTTGCCCCAGACGGCATTGTCCCGCAGTCGCACGCCCACGGCGCGTCCGTGTCTGATAATAATCTCATCCACGGGACAGCAGGTGCGGAATATTGCACCGTGGGCTACAGCACAGCGAAAGAGGGCGTGGTAATATCCATGTTGGCCACCGATGGGGACAGTCCCTAAGGTATATAGCACGGCGGCTACCGCGGCTTCGAAAGCGGGTATAGCCATGCCCTCAAAGTGAGCCGCAGCACCGGCCCACCAGCCGAGAAACGCCAGGAATGTCTTAAAGGGCTCGGTCTCTATATATTCATCCATTAGATCAAACTGGGTCCATTCAAGCATCTCCGGGGTCCATACCTCTGGCAATCGCTCCCTATAAACCTGCATGAAAGGGATGGTATCGGCATTTATCTCCACTTCGGGTGGATGAGGCGGGCTCCAGAAGGTGGCGCGCAGCAGCTCCTGGACAAACGGTGGATTGCCGGTGAGGCCGGCCAGCTTCAGCCAGCCCTCCAAGTCCTTAGCACCGACCATGGAAACTCCATCGGTGCACAGAAGTCCGAATCCCCCGCCTCCGGCAAAGCCTTCCCCAGCAAGCTTCTGAGCTGCCCAGTCCATGCGGAGGCCGTACCTCCACAGCTCTAGCTGCTCCCAGCCGGGGGCTGCCCCCCCATACAGGGCTACGGCATGGGGACTGACATGCACACCGGCTATGGGATCCGCGTTCTCCTGCGCTCCCCCGCACTCCGCCCGCTCCTCCAGAACGCAGACGCTCAGGCCGCACTTGGCCAGGTATGCCGCTGTCGTGGTGCCGTTGTGGCCGGCGCCAATAATAACAATATCGTAGCTTTCTTCCGTGTTCATTTTGGTGCCTTGTCTACCCTTGTACCCTTTCCAAAACTCTTACACCCCGCGCAACCATAGCAATACTCCAAGGCACAAAGCAGAGGAACTCTAGCAGGTCAGGGTAACCTGCCCCTTTCAACACTAATCTGTAATGGGCGCTTACATCAAGGAAAACCGCCCAGTGGTAACATCGCTTTAGGCCTAGTAAGGCCGGTTATCTTAATCCTCACTGGAATTACTATTCATGGTGATTACAACATATATGTCTTAGTGAAACGCTCCATCTCACGAGTAGGTTTCCACCACTTCTTAACACCCATGTCCTCGGCCACCCTGTTAGCGGCGAGGTAGCCCGACCCGCCGAGTACAAGTCCTCCCGGATAAGAAGAGACCCCGCACACATATAGGCCCTCGATGGGCGTCGAGTGGTTGGAACATTCTATATTGGGACGGAAGGTATTTAGCTGCGTCGGCCGATAGTCGCCGTGCTTTATGGAGCCGCGGCGCATGTTAGGGAAGCGTATCTCGATGTCCACAGGGGTCTCGGCGTTGGTCTGTATGACATTGTCCTTTGTGAAGTTTGGAGCCACCTTGTGCCATTTATCAAGAATCGCAGCCTGCAGCTCCGGGGAGCGTTTCTCCCAGCCGCCCACGATGTCGTATGGAGCGTGCATCTGGAAGAAGGAGACCTCCCCGCCCCAAGGGGCATAGACGAGGTGAGGGTCCCAGAAGCTCTCACAGGTGGAATGCCCGCCGAAGTTCTTGAGGTCGATATTACCCGCCATGACA
>DATKYK010000026.1 GCA_035528575.1 Dehalococcoidia bacterium
TGCACATAGGTTACATGCCAGGACAGACGGATATCAAGCCGCCGGCTGAGTGGTTCACCTTCAATCCCCAGACAATGACCCTCGATCCAGACGAACATCAGTTTGTGTCGATATCCCTGACGATACCCGCCGAGGCCGAGACAGGTGACTACTTCGCTTGTGTTGAGTCTCGTCTTGCATACGGGCTGGTAGACGGGGAATCGATACCGATGAGCCTAGGCGTCTGCACCGAGCTGCCTTTCCGAGTCATTTCTCATACTACCACTCCGACTCCCACTCCTGCAACCACGACCACTCCCACTCCTGCAACCACGACCACTCCTACTCCTGCAACCACGCCCACTCCTACACCGACACCCACGCCAACGCCAACACCTACACCGGCTTCGGCATCTAGCGGACTACCGCCCTGGATCTGGCCCGTTGTTGGTGTACTCTGTGCTGCATTGGTGTTACTTGCAGCCATCATTTACCTTCCTAAGCTTAGGAAGACGCCCAATGAGCCTGAAGATATTACGTATGAAGGTATCAGATGTCCATTGTGCGACTCTAAAATGGTTATAAGGACAGCAAAGCAAGGTCCAGATGCTGGCCGTGAATTCTATGTTTGTACTCTTTATCCTGCGTGTAAGGGGAAAATTACCGTGGAGTAGCCCAAGCTAGATTGAGTATAAGGGGCTACCCGATAATGGGTGGCCCCTCTTTATCTGTCTATGGCTCACGCTCAAGCCGTAACTGGTATTGTGACGCTCCCCGTCGGTGGTAGTTTTTATGGTAAACTGTGTCGTCTCGTAGTTTTGGGTTCCAGAGCGGACAGACTAACCATCTCAGACTATATGGGACGTCGTACCTGGCTCATCATCCGAAGACCGATGCTCTTGTCCGCTGAGCTACGGGCGCTCTTTCTCTCTGTGGGTTATTTCCCGAAAGCAGGGACATTCGCCGCTAAGCTTCAGCAAAAAGGATTTGCCCAGCTTATTGAGATTGCTGAAATAGTCTCAATCAACCCCCTAATCCCCCAATCTTGGGGGACTATTTATATCTGGGGGACACCCCCAGACCCCCGGCCCCGATTATATCGGGGCACCTCTTTTTCAGCGGTCTCTTATTATATTAAAAGGGTGAGCGGAGGGATTTGAACCCTCGATCTCCAGGGCCACAACCTGGCGCCTTAACCACTAGGCTACGCCCACCACCTGATACCACTTTAGCATAACCTCCCGCTATCAGCCATAATTACTGAAGCCGACGCTAATCGGGGGTAGGATTGCTTGTATAAGCCTTCTTTGTGGAATTTTTAAACGTATAAAAACCTTTCCCCAACCGCTTCACCGGGATATCTGCTCAGCCAGGATGGGAAGCAGTGTATCGTAGGTAGTATCAAGATCCTCCGGAATCAGTCTGGTCTCAGCTAATACTGACACAAAATTTGCATCCCCCTCCCACCTGGGCACCACATGCATATGAAGGTGGTCGGCGATGCCCGCCCCGGCAACCCTTCCCATGTTCATGCCGATATTATAGCCCGCGGGCGATAGGGCTCTGGTCAGCGCAGCAATGCCGGCCCGGGTGAGAGCGATCATTTCATAGAGCGATTTATCATCCAAACGCTCCATACTCGCCTCATGCCGGTAGGGAGCGATCATCAGGTGACCGTTGGTATAGGGGAAGAGATTGAGCATAATGTAGCAAGTTTCGCCCCGATAGAGGATATAGTTTTCCCTATCACTCGCTACAGGGCTCTGCGGTTTCATGCAGAGCAAGCAACCTGGCGGTTTTTCACCCAAAATATACCCCCTTCTCCAGGGCGTCCATAGTGTCTTCAACAGCCATCCCTCAGTAACTGAGTCTGAGTCGAGCGTCAGGCAGGTTGATTCTAACATATTATCCTTAGCTATTCAACGTAAATCGTTCATGTCACTTGTGGCACATTATCCCAATGTCACCCCAACCCCGATATGACGAATGGATGGCAAAAGGATACTTTAGATTGTTAGCCCAGCTTACCCTGAGCCAGATTCCCTCGCTTTCTCTGTTGCCACACAAAGAAGGAGAGCAACGGGATTAGAGTGAATTTGAAGTGTGATTCACCACGCAGAATACCCATTTATACCTGTAACTGAGCCATCTGAGCACTACCACATACAGGTATTTTGTATGCTATAATGAGCAATAGCTATGAGCCAATGCTGAATTTCGAGGTACGACGGTTTGTATGATGCAATAATAGTGGGCGCAGGCCCTACCGGAAGCTACATCGCTCACCGCCTGGCGAGCCTGGGGCATAGGATAGTTGTTTTCGAGGAGCACGAGCATATCGGTGAGCCAATGAACTGCACCGGGATTATCGGGGCGGAGTGCGTCGAGCACTTCCCCCTCTTCGATGGCATGGTTTTGAGGGAGGTAAGCTCAGCCAGGCTATTCAGCCCCTCAAGGAAGGAGCTAAGGCTGGAGCGGGATAGCGTTCAAGCCTATACTATCGATCGTGCTGCCTTCGACCGCTCTCTCGCCGAGAAAGCTCAAGGGCAAGGAGCTCACTACATTACAGGTAGCAGGGTGACGGATGTAGCAGTTTTGAATCACCATGTCAGGGTTAAAACGAAGGATCAAAAAACCTGCGATGCCAAGACTGCAGTCATTGCCAGCGGACTAAACTCCCCAATCCCCCATAAGCTAGGTTTAGGTAGGGTGGGCGACCTTGTCATGGGGGCTCAGGCTGAGGTGAGCTACCATTGTGGTAATGGGGAAGGTCAGCATGGTGAAAAGAGCGATTTAGAGGTCTATTTCGGGCAGGGGATGGCTCCCGGGTTTTTTGCCTGGTTTGTGCCCACCGCCCCAAAACGGGCGCTGGTTGGGCTCTTCTCTCGAAGAAAACCGGGCGACTACCTCAGGACGCTTCTGGTCACGCTTTCTGAGCAGGGCAGGATAGCATCACCCCGGGCCGAGATCACCTACAGAGGCATTCCGCTAAAGCCGCTGCCTAAAACCTATCTGAAAAGGGTGGTCGTAGTAGGAGATGCCGCAGGACAGGTGAAACCAACCACCGGCGGCGGGGTGTATTATGGCCTGCTGTGTGCCGAGGCGGCCGTCGATACCTTGCACCAGGCACTCGCCACCGATACCTTCTCCGAAAAGCTCTTCTCCAGCTATCAAAAGGCGTGGCAGGAGAGGATCGGGTGGGAGTTGCAGATTGGCTACTTCGCCCGCTGCCTATACGAGAGGCTTTCTGACCGCCAGATCGATCAGTTGTTTCACCTCACTATGTTAAATGGAATCCATGAATCACTGCTCCGGTCACCTGATATATCCTTTGACTGGCACGGCAAGGCCATTATAAAGGGTCTAAATTATCTGGGACCATGGCACGAACTTTTCAGTCAGGGAGGGAAGGATTGAAGATACTGGTTACAGGAGGAGCGGGTTTTATCGGCTCCCACCTGGTTGATGCCTTAATTGAGCGGGGCAATGAAGTGGTGGTGGTGGATAACCTGTCCACCGGATGCCGAGAGAATGTCAATCCACAAACCAAGCTCTATGAGCTAAACATAGGTGACCAGGGGCTGGCGGAGGTCTTTGAGCGGGAAAGGCCGGATATTATATGCCATCACGCCGCGCAAATAGACCTCAGGAGATCGGTTACCGAGCCGCTCTTCGATGCCCAGGAGAACATTCTGGGCAGCCTCAATGTCATCGTTAACTCGGTTCACTACAGGGTGGCGAAGTTTATCTATGCCTCCTCAGGTGGGGCAATCTATGGCGAGCCACAGTCTTTGCCCGTTGACGAAAATCACCCCATAAATCCTGTCTCACAATACGGGGTCTCCAAGCATACCGTGGAGCACTACCTACACTTATATGCCCTCCAATATGGGATCAACTACGTGGTGCTCAGATACGCTAATGTTTATGGTGCCAGGCAGAACCCCTTTGGCGAGGCCGGGGTAGTCGCCATATTCGCTCGCCAGATGCTCGGAGGAAAGCAGCCCACCATATTCGGACCGGGTAATAAGACCCGGGACTATACCCACGTCTCCGATGTTGTAGCAGCCAATCTCCTGGCTACGGAGCGGGGGACAAATGCTATTTGCAATATTGGTACCGGAGTAGAGACCTCGGACCAGGAGATCTACGATGCCGTCGCTGAGGCAGTTGGATACGATGACCCCCCGCTTTACACCTCAGTTCGCCCTGGGGAGGTTCAACGTATGTGCCTCGACTGGAGCAGGGCAGAGCAGGAGCTGGGCTGGCGCCCCACGCTATCACTGAAGGAAGGGATCATTAAAACGGTGGGCTATTTCAAGGCGCAAGCGTAATAGCGATTACTACACAAAGATAGGTTAGAGTATAGTCTTTAACAGATTTACATAATATATGAGACTGCTGAATTAGTCTCAATCAAGCCCCTAATCCCCCCTATACTTGGGGGACTTTTTAATACCGGCAGCCCCACATCCCTGGCAGGAAGTATCGTACACCTCTTTTTCAGCTCTCTATAAACACATTTCGTATTCCCGCTTCAAAGAATATCGCTTCCATACAGTTCTAATCCGCGGTTTCTATTATGCCTAGTAAGTATAGCCCGTTAATAACCATACTCACTGCGATAGCAGCAAGCAACAGGCTAAATACCCGGGAGATCGCCTCTATTCCTCCCTGTCCCATGAACCTAATAATATGATTACTGAGTAGGAATATTAACCAAGCTATGAAGAGATTTAGAATAAATGAGATCACGACAATATATAGAGGGAATTGAGTTGCGAGGAGTAGTAATGTAGTAATCGTCGCTGGACCAACCGTTAAAGGCGTTCCGATCGGTACAATAGCTACCATTTCCTCTTTGATTAACTCTACCATCCGACCTGTTGTCATATACTTAATGGAAAGAACTAGCAGGATAAATCCACCTGCAATCGCAAAAGAGCCTATAGATATGTCCAGAACGTTCAATATAAATTGCCCAAAGAATAAAAAGGTAAAACCTACAAGGGCCGCAGTAATCATGGCAATATGAATCATCCTCTTTCTCTCAGGCGTGGACATATCCTCACTCGAAGAGATAACAAATGGCAAAGTCCCCAAAGCATCTATAACGATGAACAGGGGAATAAAAGTAAATATGAAGGATTCAGGATAGCTGTACACCATATATCATTCTCCTCCCATAGACTACCATATAACCAAATAAATAAAAATGGCCGAGAAATCGACTATCATCATCGGGGGAGGGCTGGCCAGCCTGTCTACCAAACACCTGAGGCATGCTGCAGATGACCCGAAAACCTGGTGAGCTTAGTGCTACTAGAAAGGCTCGCCGTGAGGCGAGCCCCTCGCTTAGTATTAAATTAACTCTATCCGGCGTATTAATACATCGTGATTCTCACCGGGGGATAATTATTGACCTTAACAAATAATGGTGAGCGCTGCTAGGCAACCTTTTGCTCTTTAACCGTTTCGCCCTTCTTTTCCTCTTTTTCGACCTTTGGCACCTCTGACCCCATCTTCCCCCGTCTGCTAATGAAAGTGCCTACGCCGGATATATTCTTCATGAAATAGCTTATCCCCTGAATTGAAAGCGCCACCCGTAATATCCCGCGCACATCCTCCGGGAAAAGGGTTATCTCGTAGTTCCAGTTAACCGGCTCCACGATAATGCCACGCATACAGACCTTGCCCTCTTCAAGTGCCAGATTACCCTTGCTCAGGTCGATAACCAGTTCACGCTCTCCTAGACCTTTTGACCAAAATCTCATTTTAAGTAGTCACCTCTATACTATTAGACTAACCCTCATGAACTGCGCTTGGCTTTTTTCCTTGGCTTCTCCTTGCCAGCTCGCCGCATAATAAATCTGTTATAACCAAAGGTCAATACAAACTTTGGGTTTTTGCCGAAAAGGCGTAATACCGGCGACGACAAGAGCATATGTAAAAGTCCCGGGATATCCTCCTTGGTAAATGTAAACTGGCAATCCCAGATGATCCCCTTGTCTCGCACAATTCCTTTAGCTTTTAGAGTTCCACCTTCCAGTTCCAAATCGGTTTTGAACCAGTCCGCAAATAATGCCTGTTTCCCTAGACCCCTCGACCACACTTTCATTTTACATAATCCGCAATATTACCCTATTGCCCTCCTTTTCATACCTTCTCACCGCCACAACAACCCCATAGATTGTACAGTATGCAATACGAGACGTCAACCTTACTGTAACTAGGATGCCGTATAAGGCGCCTCCGGCAGCTACATCATGGAATATCCGCCACTTGCGCTGAGTGTTTGGCCAGTGATAAAGTTGGCGGCATCCGATGCCAGAAATACCATTGCATTGCCGATGTCCTCTGATGTACCCAGTCGGCGCAGCGGGTAAGCCTTGATGATCTTTCCCTTTATCTCATCGGTGAAGAAACTACGAGAGAGCTTCCAACCACTTTCCTCACCATACTCATCTTCGGCCTTAGGGATGGTAACTCCGGGACATACGACGTTAAGCCGCACATTGTAGCGGCCAACCTCCCGGGCAACTGCCTTGGTAAATGCGATAACCGCGCCCTTAGTGCCCCCGTAGACTGCCTCTCGAAACTCACCGATGCGCCCCGCATCGGAGCCTGTGCTTAGGATGACACCCCTATTGCGCTCTATCATGTGGCCCAGCACCGCCTTGGTGCAGTTCAGCACGCTCCGATAGTTGATAGCTATTACCTTGTCCCAGAAATCTGGCGTTGTATCGATAAAGAGTTGCTGCAGGTCCCAGCCCACGTTATTTATCAGAACATCCACCGCACCGAATTCATCTATTGTCTTCTTAACCATCGCTTCCACATCAGCGTAGTCAGTGACATCAGTCTTCACTGCAATAGCCTTGCTTCCAAAGGTCTCGACTTCCTCTGCCACCTTGCCGGCCTGTTTTTCATCAAGGTCGGCGATCACGAGATTAGTGCCCTCTTTAGCAAAGCACAGGGTAATTCCGCGCCCGATATTAGACGCCCCACCAGTGATGATCACGGTCTTTCCCTTTAGTCCCAGTTCCATTTACAATCCTCCTTTTTTATCCTCTACTAGGTAAGATAGGACATAAAGCCTCTATCGCTTACCTATAGTGAGATTCCAGTATTTTGCCTTCTTCACCCGTTGGAAATCGGGCTTACGCAAGCAACTTACAACCATCAGTGGTACAGCCGTTCATATATTAATATGACGTCTACTATAACGTCTATCCCAAAGTCAAGGGCTAGCGTCGCGGTAACCCCAGCCCGATAGTGGCCATAATAGTACGCTGAATCTCGGGGGTACCCCCGGCGAAAAGGCAGCCAAGATTGTTTAGGTAGTTACCCGCCATCTCCCCATTGAACGGTGCCTTAATAGATTTCCAGGCCAACTGACCATAGAGTCCCATGATCTCAGTTCCCACGCGGGTAATCTCAAAGTTCATCTCATCACTGAACAGCTTGGACATCGAAGCCTGACAGGTAGGAACGAGCCCTTGCCCCTGCATCCACACTGTCCTATAAGTAAGGAGGCGTGCCACCTGAACACCGATAGCAAGATCAGCCAGCTTCTGACGCACTAGGGGGTCCCGCGCCAGGGGTTTACCGTTATAGCGCGCTCCCCTGGAAAAGGCCACCAGGTCATCGAGGGTACGTCGCATCGAGCCAGCGAGAGAAGCCAGCGTACCGCGCTCAAAGCTGAGCGTGGTCATCATTACCATCCAACCCTGGTTCTTCTCCCCCAGCAGGTTCTCTTTTGGAACGCGTACGTTATCGAAGTAGACCTCGCAGAAGCCATCGGCACCAACCATGTTGGTTATAGGGCGAACGGTAATCCCCGGGGTCTTCATATCGACCAGAAAAAAACTGAGCCCGCGGTGCTTGGGTGCCTCGGGGTCAGTCCTGGTCGTCATATAGCAAAGGTCACCGCGTAGACCGAAGCTTATCCACGTCTTCTGCCCGTTAACTATATAATAGTCCCCATCCTCCACTGCCGTAGTCTTAATTCCGGCAGAGTCGGAGCCAAAATCGGGCTCGGAGAAGCACTGGATCCACATCACTTCCCCCCGTGCTATGGATGGGAGAAAACGTTTCTTCTGCTCTTCTGTTCCGTGGGCGAGGATGGTAGGCCCCACGATCCCCGTTCCACCACCGTCCATGCGCGGTGCCCTGCCGTAGGCGGTCTCTTCATTGAAGATGAGATATTCAATATCAGAGCCCTCCAGGCCGCCATATTCCCGGGGCCACCAGATAGCGATCCAGCCCTTCTCACCCAGTTTCCTGGTGAACTTCCTGGTGAACTCCCACCCCTCATCCGTCTCCCCACCATGGAGCACCGCCCGTTCATGCGACTCAGGAAGCTCTCGCTTAAGGAAATCCTGGACCTCTCTGCGGAAGGCCTCTTCCTTATCGGTGAATCGAAAATCCAATTAATCTACCTTTCAATCAACCTATATATATATTAGTGAAAAAATGCACATATTGTCAAGGCCATTAGCAACTTGCAATGCTGTGCTTAATATGGTACTATTTCGTAACTAGTACTGGGTAAAATGATACACTTTTTAGGTATAGATATTGGCTCGGTTACCGCCAAGCTAGCGCTAATCGACGAGAACGGCGAGATAGCTGCGCTTGACACCGAGAAGATAACCGCCAGCCCGCAGGCTGCGGTAGCTTCGCTCATTACAAGGCTGAGCAAAAAAATCAATCTTGAAGAGATTGAGGGGGCTGGTGTATCCGGCTCGGGAAGGGCGGTAATACCCGGAGAGCTAAACTGGTCAGTGTACAGCAGTTCGCTATCGATCGCTTCAGGGCTACTCCATTCCCACCCCGACGTAAAAACCATCATCCAGATTGGCGGCCAGACCTCCCTGGTAATCGCGCTGGAGGACGGGCTGAGAAAGCCATGGAAGGTGGCATCAAACCCGCTTTGTGCAGCAGGAACCGGAAGGTTCCTTGACCAACAGGCATACCGGCTGGGCATCAGCATGGAGGATTTTGCCCGCCTAGCACAGCGGGTCGACGACACCATGCCGCGGATCGCTGCCAGATGCAGCGTTTTTGCCAAGACCGACCTTATCCACCTCCAGCAGAAGGGCGTGCCCCTGGGCACAATGCTCTGCGGGCTCTGTGACAGCATTGCCCGGGGGGTTACCTCACTAACCAGAGGGGCTCTGGAGGAGCCAATCTATTTTGTCGGTGGAGTTGCCGCCAATAGTGCAATAGTGGACTCCATAAATGAAATGCTCTCTTCCAGAAATGGGTATCGATTAAATGTAACTGTCCCCGAGAATTACCTGTATATTGAAGCTCTGGGTTCAGCCTTACTGGCAAAGGACTCCGGGAAGATTTCCAAGGTTACCTTGCTGCCAGTAACGGATACGAAGCAACGCTACTACCAAACGCCCAGGCTAGATAAAGTCACCCAGCAAGATCTGTGGGTCGCTCCTAAAATTGATAAGCCCTTTACCGGATACCTCGGGGTCGATATTGGCTCCACCAGCACCAAGGCGGTTATCCTTGACCAATCCGGCACAACGGTCATGGCAAAGAACTACCTCATGACCGCAGGAAAGCCTGTTGACGCCATCACCGAGGTCTTTAGAAACCTGCACCGTGATATCGGGGATAAGGCCAGGATAGCCGGGGTGGGCGTTACCGGATCGGGGCGATATCTGGTGGGCAGCTTCATCGGTGCCGACCTGATAAGAAATGAGATCACGGCGCAGACCAGGGCTGCCGTAGATATAGACCCCGAAGCGGATATCATCGAGGTTGGAGGTCAGGACTCGAAGCTGGTGATCAAGCGAAACGGCGTTGTCGTGGATTACCAGATGAACAAGTCATGCGCTGCGGGAACTGGAAGCTTTATCGATGAGCTAGCGGAGCAACTGGGTATTTCTGTAAATAACGGTGATTTCGCTGCTCTGGCTTTCCAGGCGCCTCATACCATCGATCTTGGATCACGATGCGCCGCCTTCATGGGGCAGGCCGTTTCCTCAGCCCAACAGGAAGGCGTATCCCTGGAGGTAATAACAGCCAGCCTTTCAAACTCTATTGCCGGTAATTATCTTTCCAAGGTGGTAGGGACGCGGAAACTGGGAGACAGTGTAATACTCACCGGAGCGGTATTCTACAATGACGCCATTGTCTCCGCCTTCAGGCAGGCACTCCAGGGGAAGAACCTGATTGTGCCGGAACACAAGGAGGTCAGCGGCGCAATAGGAGCAGCACTGCTGGCCAAGGAGGAAATGGAGGGTCAAAGCTCGATTTATGAAGCCAGCCGCATCGCTCAGAAAAATGAGGGGCTAGGGAAAGGGCAGCCATCGAAAGTTCCTACAAGCTCCAAATTTAAGGGGTTTCAAAAAGTCATTGAGAGCAATTATACCCTTAACACCTTCGTCTGCAAGATATGCGACAATAACTGTACCATAAGTCGCCTGGAGATGCCCGGCCAGCCACCCACCTTCTACGGCAGCCGGTGCGATCTCTTCGATAGTACCATTAAACAGGAGAGGCAGGAAACCCCCTTCGATGAACGGGAGAAGCTGCTATTCAAGGAATACCGAGAGAGTTCTGGATCCGGGCCCTCGGTAGGGGTCCCCCGGGCGCTAATTGTGTATGACTATGCACCACTCATTATCGCCTTCCTCAATGCCCTCGGCGCCAAGGTTGTCCTTTCGAGCAAGACCAACAATCAAATCATAGAGCAGGCTGCTGAGCTAAGCTATACCGATAGCTGTTTCCCCATCAAGCTGCTCCATGGCCATGCCGCAAGCCTCACTGATGTGGACTACATCCTCTATCCCAGCGCCATCCGGTTGGGATTAAAAGATGGTGATGAGGACCAAAAGTATAGCTGCCCCCTCGTCCAGGCATCCCCTTACATCATACGACAGGCTCTCGGCCTGGAAAAACGGCTGCTGGTGCCCACGATAGACTTCAGCATGGGAGACAGCGATGTTATTAAAAATTTTACCGAGGTCGCGGCCAAGATGGGTTTCAGCAGAGAGCGGGGAAGGAAGGCGGCCCTTGCCGGTATTGCAGCGCAGCGGGAGTTTGAGGCGGCAGAAGTAGAGGTGGGGAGGAAGATAATCGAGCGAATCCGCGAGAATAACCAGCTAGGCGTGGTAATGTTCGCCAGGTCCTATATGTCTCAGGACTCGGGGGCAAACCTGGGGATAGCGGAAAAGCTGGCCCAGCTTGGCGTCGTGCCTATACCCATCGACTTCCTGCCACTCGCTTCAGTGGACATCAAGGAGTACTCAGATCGTCCCTACTGGTTCTACGAGGGAAAGCACATCGCCGGCGCAGCGCTTACCGCCTCAGACCCGCGGCTATACGGGCTTGTACTGACAAACTTCGGCTGCGGACCCAACTCCTTCATAATCAAGATTGTCGAGGATATCATGGGGGGCAAGCCCCTGGGCCAGCTGGAGATCGATGAGCATGCCGCTGAGGCGGGCATCGTTACCCGCCTGGAGGCATTCGTCGATACCATTAGCGGCTTTGCCCGCAGCGGCAAGGAAACCCCTGGGTGGAATGCGAATGCCTACCGCTCAGCGCCAACATCGGTCAATTCGGGAAAGAGCATTCTCATGCCGAGGATGGCCCCGCATGCCGAGGTACTGGCCGCTACCATGCAGGCATTCGGGGTTAAGGCCACCGTGCTCCCCGAGTCGACAGAACAGTCCCTTCTCTACAGCACCAAGGTAACCTCAGGCACGGAATGCCTGCCCTACCGCGTAACCCTGGGCGATTTCATGATGTTCCTTCACGAGAACGGCCACGGCGAGGTTGACCTGAAGGCAGTTGAGGGGTTCATGGCCAGCGCCTTCGGGCCCTGCCGTTTCGGGAAATACGCTATAGAGCAGGTGAGGATATTCAGGGAGCTCGGGTTTGACCTTCCGATACGGACCACGGTTTCGAACAATGCCTATCGGGACCTGGGGCTGGGCATAGCCTTCGAGCGCCTGGCCTGGAAGGGAATTGTGGCCATGGATTACCTCCTGAGGCTCCTCTGGCGCACCCGCCCCTATGAGAAGTCAGCCGGAGTCGCAGATGAGCTATTCATAGAATACACCAACAGGATCGCCCAG
The DNA here is from genome assembly GCA_035528575.1 of Dehalococcoidia bacterium. Lineage (NCBI taxonomy): Bacteria > Bacillati > Chloroflexota > Dehalococcoidia > Dehalococcoidia bacterium. The sequence continues at coordinate 12,084 of DATKYK010000026.1, forward strand.
CGGATGCGCCAGAAGTATGATCTCGGCGATATACTGCGGGATGCCACCTCTGAATATCACGCCCTGATCGACCTAGATAAGCCGAGAAGACCGCTAGTGGGCATCAACGGCGAGATATTCCTGCGCTCTAACCGGTTCAGCAATTGCGATCTGGCGAGAGAGTGCGAGAATGCTGGACTTGAGGTCATCATTTCCCCAATGGGGGAATGGATCAAGTACATGACCCACCGCAACATTGAGGATGGTATCAGGGAGAGGAAGCTGAAAAAGGTGGTTACCGGTTATATCAGGAAACGGCTGCAGGACCACGATGAGCACTCAGTAGCCATCAATTTCAATGGCCTTATCGATCCGCGGGAGCCCTCCACCAAGGAGATACTGGCATTCTCGTGTCAATACCTCTCTCCAAAGTGTGGCGGCGAGGCAGTGATCAGCATCGGAAGCGGAATCGACTGGATGGAGAACCCCGAGTTTGCCGGCGTGATCTCGGTAATGCCGCATGGTTGTATGCCCGGTGGAGTGGTGGCGGCAATGTCGGATAAGTTCAGTGAAATGTACGCTAAGCCCTGGATCAACCTTACCTATGACGGCACCCTGGAGAGCAATAATCTGGAGCGGATTAACAATTTCGCCGAAGTGCTCAGATTCTGCAGCAGCCCCCGACCCCGATAACGGACCGCGAGTTGTTTTTATTAACCCTTCCCTGACCCAAGTAACATTCATTTTTACCGTGGATCTATCGTTATCCAACATACCAATCGCCAGCGGTAACACCGGGTATAAAAATGTTGCATAATTACGCCAGCCTCGTCTGTCATTGCTACGGAAGCAGGAACCCGAAGACCGATCGGTCTGGATTCCCGCCTGCGCGGGAATGACATGTGCATAGAGTTCGTCCAGATATATCAGGGCTCTATTTTCGTAGCAGGATATTGTGAGCTTCTCGCAAGTGCAGTTTTATAATAGCTCCATAGCCCAAACCAGGGATAGATTAGAGAGCTACTCCAGCCTCTCAATAGCATCTACCACTTCATCTATGAGCCAATCAGGGCTGGAGGTCCCCGAGGTCACGCCCACCTTTTGAGCAGCCTTGAGCTCCGGCCAATAGCTATCTACCATGCGGGCTGACGAAACCAGTTTAGCATGCCCAAACTGGTTACACCTCTCCACCAGCCGGTTGCTATTGGAGCTTTGAGGGTCACCAACCACCACCACCAGGTCAGTGCTTGAAGCCAACAAGGCCGCCTCACGCGCCCTCCTCGCCACGTGCGGGCAAAGGGTTACCGCTATTTTTATCTCCTGGAATTTTTCCATCGAAGTCAAAACCTCGCTGACGAATGCCTGAACTTCATGCGGGAGCCTCGTAGTCTGAGAGAGGATAGCCAGGCGTTTTGGCAGCCTTCCCCTAAAGATACTGGAGACGGATAGACCTGCCTTGGACCTGGGCCCCGCCCAGTCGAGGAGCCCCTTAACCTCGGTGTGCTCCGGGTCACCGTAGACCACAACAAAGTAGCCTTCGCTAGCAAGCTGTGATGCCCTTCGCTGGGCTTTCCTGACCGTCGGGCAGGTGGTATCGATAAATTTCAGTCCCCTCCGCTGAAGCTCATGGTAAACTTGGGAAGGGGCACCGTGGGCGCTAATGGCAACAAGGCCTCGGACATCATCAAGGCTTTCTATCACCTCTATGCCCATAAACTCAAGCTTCCTGACCACGGCATCGTTGTGCACCAGCCTTCCCAGCGTGAAAACAGGGGCGATTTTGGCCGCCCTCCTGGTGGTCTCGACTGCCTTTCCAACGCCAGGGCAAAAGCCTAGTTCACCAGCTCTGGTAACCAATCTTGCCATTCTTCCCCCATGGTAGCCCTCTGCTGAATATCGATGCCGCTTACAAAGACGCCGGTCGCCGGCTGATTGCCGCTTTTCCCTCTACCTGATAGGCGCCTACTACTTGCAGATTCGAACCTGCGTATCAAGAGTCACGCTCCACAATAAAACGAGCTATCTCGCTAAGCTGACGCCTGGGCCAGGGGAAAAGCGATATCCCATTGAGTTCCTCCACGGCTGCATCACGATACCCAATGGCTAGACCATGGGCATAGCCCCTAGCAGCAACATCATCCAGAATTCCTACGACAGCGCGTACTCCCTCATCACTAATTGCCTCCTCCTGGTATATATCCACCAGTTCTCTCCTCGCCTTACCCTTTGCCTTCTCAAGTGCATATGCAATGGGAAGAGATTTCTTCCTGTGCCGAATATCGCTGCCCCAGGGCTTGCCCGTCTTCTTCTCATCACCCCATATACCGAGTATATCATCCCTGACCTGGAAGGCCAGCCCCAAATTCCTACCGAAGCGATAGAGCCCCCCTATCACATCCTCATCATCGCTTCCCAGCAACGCTCCCATCTCAAGCGAGCGGGCAATGAGGATTGCGGTCTTACTTTCTATCATTTCCAGATAATCACCCACCACGACATCGAATCGGCTCTCATAGCTAATGTCAAGGTACTGACCCTCGATGGTAGTGAGGCAAGCCTCGTACATTAGCCTGGTAGTAAGCAATTGCTTTACCGCCGGGACGCCACGCTGGGCAAGACCTATCAGGGCAAGGCCGGCTATAGTGGCCAGGGCGTCGCCGGCGTTTATTGCCTGGGGCTTTCCCCAGATGCTCCATACCGTTGGACGGTGACGCCTTTCCCTATCGTCATCCTGGACATCGTCGTGGATTAGAGAGAAGTTGTGCAGCAGTTCCATGCCTGCCGCCGCCGGCAGCGCCTTGTACCATGCTCCTCCTACCGCCTCGCAGGCAAGCAGGCATAGGGTCGGACGCAAAGCCTTCCCGGGTGAGGCCTCGATGGGATTACCCTGCTCATCCACCCAACCGAGGTGGTATCGCATCATATCATACAAAGGCGACTGTCGATCGTCCAACACCGCTCTCAGTTCGGTATTGATAGCAGCACGATATTTCTTGAAGGCAAAAGGCTCACTTACCTTTTGATCACCTGTCACGCCTGTCATCTCCTCTTTAGCAAGATGAGAAAAGGAGCTAGTAATCCTCCATGCTATGTCTTCAGCTTTTGGGTCAAACGTGTATCAGCTTCCGGGAGCTATGCTCCACAAAGTTATCTGGCAGGCCAGTGCAATGGGACATAACCTCAACCGGTTTGGGAGGATAAAGTTGTGGCGGCACGCCGCTTCCGAATCCTATAGCGAGTGCATTATCCTCGATTTTCATCAGTCTCTCTCCCATGTATACCTGCGCCAGAATTAGTTATTAGTCCAGAGGCTTGGCAAAGCGAGCATTAACGACAGCAGTATCAATGCCATCCGTTGTTAGCTGCTCCGTGGCGGCAATAATGGGTGCCGCCATGTTGGGGATGCTGCACAGACAGAGGTTAATGGAGTAGCCCTGGCATTTCCCGTCATCATCCCCGACAGGGGAACGAGAGCAGTGCTGAAGAAAAAAGCCGAATAACACACTAAGCCCCAATTACGAAACACCTAATAAGATTGTCCGGTGTTCAAGGACTCGGTGGGACAGTGATTCTGGAGCAGAGCCAGGTAATTGGCTCTAAAGCCATCCGGGTAATAGCCCTGAGGCCTTCATTCTTGCTGATATAGTCCGCCAGGGGTGGGCTGCTTGTATAGTAGAGGGAAACAGCCAGTCGTCCCGCCGCGTTGGTGAGCAGGTATTCGTCCCTGAACTGGCGCAGCACCTCTATATCCTCTGCCAGAGGTGTCCCGTAGGCTGCGGTGGCTATGAAGCACTCATATTTTTCTTCCAGCAGGACATCGTCGAACCACGCCTCTGGATTTGAAGCGTTTCCAATAGGAGTCATTTCTAGCTCAATAACAGCATAATATGCCGTCTCTGGACTATAGAAGTAGGCCATGTCTTTCTCCCAGACAGTCTGATTAGTCGATAAAAGAACGTTAGGTTGTAGCCTCAAAGCCATCGATTCAGCCAGCCAAAGAACATCGGATTCTACTGGTTCTCCATCCGAATCTTGAACCGTTACATTCAACGTGGCAGTAGATTCATTGGATTTGATATAACTCGAAAACCTATATAATGCGACTGCCTTTATACGCACGGTTTGCGTATAAGTACTATTAGCTCCATATATATACGCAGAATAGTTGCCTGAGTAAGCATCTGTGGTACGCCCCAGCGAGGTGCCCGTAGCCACCCAGTCACTCGGCGGGTCGGTAACATTCCCGGTTGGCTCTTCAAAGCCCGTGTTTTTTATTACATTTTCTGAGGTTACCTCAACCACCGGTACGCCGGTGCATGATGTTAAAAGCAATGGCATCACTATGACGAGAATGATGGCCGATACCAAAATCCCAAGGAAGCTTCTTTTCATTCCACCCCCTCCTAGCATTGTGATTCTATGTAGCTTTTCCTCCAGCCCGAAGGCCAAGAATAGTGCGTACTATCATAGCATAAAAAGTCAGTGCTGTCAACTTAATGTACTCGTCGGCTTTACACTATTTAGTGTAATAAAGGGTGGCCCTATACTATTTAGTATAATAATTGGTGTTATCGAGAGGAGGTGGGGGATTGAAAAGCACCCGCTGACCTCTGTAGGCTTTGAGTTAGAGAAACCAAAAGCAAAGGAGGTGATGGCGGATGCAAGAGAATTGTATCGCAGTATTCTTTAGGATTACCAGGGCTCTATATACTGTGGCAAAGGGAATTTAAGGACCATTTTGAGGTCACAGTGATCTATCAAAGGGATGGGGCTATCTGTCCCCCCGGTGCGGCGTGATAACCACTAAAGTGAAGGACAGGAGACGGCAGCGCAAGCAAGACAGGAGGTTAAGGGACAAAGTGGTGTTCCTGATGCTGACTAAGAGAAGATTTCGCTGCCTCTTCTGTGGCAAGGTATTCATCCCTGAACCGGCGCAGCACGTCTATTTCCCCTGCCATCGGAGTCCCATAGGCTGCGGTGGCGATGAACCAGCCCTCATCTTCCCCGGGTGCGGCAAGAGAATTAAAAATAATCTACGTACACACCCCTCGCCCGGAGCTCAGGGATATAGGTATAGATGGAGGCGTCGTTCAAGGGATTGAACCATGTAGTCACCGTATCCCCACTCCCCGAAATCCCTGGGTTGTCGACCAGAGGCTTTATGTCAGTTATCGGGTTATTGGAGATGTCGAGGTCATACAGGTTGGTGAAGTTAGACAGAATCGAGATGTCACTTATCTCGTTGCGTTGAATCCAGAGAAAATCCAGCTTTGTGAGGTTAGACAGAGCCGAGATATCGCTTATGTCGTTTAGGTAAAGCTCGAGGTGCACCAGGTTGGTGAGGTTAGATAGAGGCGAGATGTCACTTATTTGATTCGACCCAAGCCAGAGCCATGTCAGGCTGGTGAGATTAGACAGGGGCGATAGGTCACTTATCTGGTTCAGGGCAAGGGCGAGCAATGTCAGGCTCGTGCAGTGCTCCAGCCCTGTGAGGTCGGTAATGCCAGCTCCTGCGGCTGTAAGGGAAATAAGCCTATCAAGGTCAGACTGCAAAATGTCTCCCGTAGGCTTCCTTATAACCAGACGAATTTCCGCCTCAAGATTCGGGTCGGGGAAGCTTATTCCCCCACCAGCAGGGGTAGGGGTAGGAGTAGTTGTAGTAGCAGGTGTAGGTGTAGGTGTAGGAGTAGGAGTTGGTGTAGGTGTAGGTGTAGGTGTAGGTGTAGGCGTAGGCGTAGGCGTAGGCGTAGGTGTAGGAGTTGGAGTTGGAGTTGGAGTTGGTGTGGGTGTGGGTGTGGGTGTAGGCGTGGGCGTAGAGAAAAGAGAACATCCTGTAGTACCAATTACAGGAACCGCAATGATTGTAACGAGGCATATTGCTATTAATACTATGAGGATTCTCTTCATCTTCATTGACTCCCCAAATCCGCCTGGCTGTGCTTTCTGCTCTATTATACCACTATAGCAGTAACAAGCTTATGGATGGCCGTTACAAAGTGACTAGTATGCTTTTCGTAGCGAAGGCAGCATTAAATTAGATTACAAGGGCTATATAACAAAGGGGCCACCCATCATCGGGTATCCCCTGTAGTACGCCTGGCTGTGCTGTAGGGCTAAGGTGTGGAGACGATATAATAAACCTCCCCCAAATATTCCACAGCTACTCTCCTATCATACACAGACATGGTTTGACATAAGCCACCTTTGGCAAGCTCCGTAGCTAAATGGCCATTAGAAGGGGTTAACGCAAATAGCATTTATACAAGTGCCTGACCGCTGGCCACCCCGAGAGATACTGTACCTAAGTACATACTATGGAAGGCTTGTGCCCTAATCTCGCCAAATAGCCGCCGTGGCTTCCACTAACGAAGCTACAGGGTCAACCAAGAGCTCCCTGACTAAAGTCCTTAATACATCATGCTCCGATATGAAGTCAGCCACCGGCGGGCTGGTCTGGTAGTACCACTCCACAA
>DATKYK010000027.1 GCA_035528575.1 Dehalococcoidia bacterium
AGCCGGCCTGCATAAGATCGAAGTGGATGGCAGAAATATACCTATCCTGGACGCCCAGATGATAGCCTTTAAGACCGCCGAGATGGCCGTTGATATCAGTAAAACCACCGGACTACCATTTACCAGTCTGCCGCGGCCGCCGGCAGAGGATGTGAAAAGGGTGAGGGATATATTCGGGTTACCTACCTTAACCTGAGGTTGACAGGGCATTATTATTCTGGGGTGCACCTTAAGTAATGTTAAAAGCGCTTAATATGTGTCATCCAGATGAGTGTAATCTTCCTTATTAGTCGCAGTTAACCATATCAGTGATTTCAAAGAACTTGTACGGATGATCTCTGTAAAAAGCATAACTCCTGTCGGGCAACAGCTCAAAATCGGTGTCAAAGTAGAGATTGAAAACCAGTCGAAAAGAGTTCACCGGCGTTATGGAAGGATACAAGACGTCCCTATTAACATCGGGTAGGTAGTAGGCGTTCAATATTGTCACCTTTTCCCTGAGTTCCGCTCGCGTTGCCTCTTCCCAACCGACCGCTTCTTCCCACTCACCCTCTCCTATCCACTTATCCTGTCCTCCCGGGTAGGACCCTTCGTCCGACTGCAAAATGATAATGGGGGGTATTTCTGAGCTTGAGAGCAATTCATCGATGAGTTCCATCACTCTGTTATTAGCGAAAACCAGCTGACCGATGTAATTTACCTCTACACTCCTATTATTGACCTCCTCTGCCGTCAGGTAATTACCGTTGCGGTCAAATACGAATGGGTTGTGGGGAATGAGCATATGAGCAAAAACAAACGTTGGCTCTTTCATATCTGGTATTTCAGCCAGTTTATCGAATTTGTACTGAACCCTATTCCACTGCCCCATACGGAAATCCTGCACCAAAGGCGCCTTCACCCATTGAGGTAATAGAGCATTTTCCAGCGCAATAGGATATAGCATGGTGGTTTTATATAGGGTCATTGAGAATTCTGGTATCTCCCAGTAGTTAAAATTCATATCGGCATATTCATTTTTCCTGGTTGGCTCCCACCATGATCCCATATGTATAAATTCATATCCCTCCGATTTTAGAAAATGCCACACCTCATAATCCTGCAGCATGTCATAGAGTGGATCCATGTCACTATAATCTTCACCCAACTCCTCACTCAGGTAATTAATATATTTCATGTTCAAGGATGATGCCAAGGATTGAGGGCTCTCTGGATAGTTTGATCTGCTTTCAGATGCCACATAAAACCCTCTGTTAGATAAATAGTCGGTGAACTCACTATTATCGAAATCATAAACCTCTTTAAGTGTGCTTTCGCTTGCATATCTATCCAGAACAATATAGTAAATATCCGGAAGGCTATCCGTTTTACTCGTATTGGCTCCAGGGTCATAGCCATTTTCCGTCGTTGTGATACCCTGCGAGGCAGCCTCAATCTCATTAGCCGCTATATTGATGGTGGGAACTATGACCAAGGCAATGGCCACTATGTTTAGAATAACTGTCAGATTGTGTAGATCTCTACGTGTCCTCTTCACTAAATAGGCACTACAGATAATGAGTATGCACCAGATAGGCCACAGGACCTTGTAAGTAATACCCAGACCCTCTACGGCATTTGAAACATACCCGTAGGAAAAGAACAGAATTAAAAAGATGGATACAATTATCGCTGCTTTTCCGGCATTCCTGAAGATCAGCCAGGCCGGTAATAGCAGCAGAAGCGCAAAACCCATCGCGGAAAACAGGGGTATCGCCACTGCAGAAGGTGAAACCTCTGCTACATTAGCAGAATAGAGGGCCAGAATGAAAAACATGGCAAACATTATGGGATGAATAACAAATAACCATTTCTTCGGTTTTTTCAAGTCTGACCCCCTTGCATCTCCTCTGTCATGGCATCATACCCTCTAATTATTCCCCTTAGCAATACCTTCAATATACCCCGCACCTATTTCCGATGAATGTCCAAAAGCATACACGTATGCCTTCCTTAGCTCAGTTATCCTTTTCCGGTAGGCCACCCTGCTCACTATCAAATCCGAAATCACCTGCGGAACCGACTCCACCTCCTCCGGGGAAAGAACCACACCAATTTCTGATCGAAGAGAAAGCTCCAATGGTTCTATGCCCAACTCTCTATACCTTTGATTGTTTACTTTAATGGGGACATCCAGGTACAAAACCGGTCGTTCGGTGCCGAAGGCATATTCAAGAGCAACCCCGGAGTAATCGCTTATCAGAACATCAGCCCGGATGAGTGAGCTATCACCAGCAACAGACATCTCCAGAGTGAAACCCGGATCATTTCCATACCTGGAAGCGAACTCTGCTACTAAATCCGGAGAGCGTCTAATTGTCTCCGGGTGAGGACGAACAATGACCTCATAACCGGCTTTAAGGAGAAGCTCAACCAGACGCTCACCGCAAGACTCGAGAACGTTGGCAACCCCCCAGGAAGGAGCGATCAGGACGGTTTTCCTGCCAGCGGTGGGCGACTTTTCCGAGGAGCACATCTGGTATGCCGCGTAAATCCGCTCCACTCGGTAATATCCTGCCTCTACGAGGGTCTTTGCTGGAAGACTGTTGATCTCTTCATGCCGGCGAATCTCCTCAACCTGGTGTGGACCGCAACACAGAACGGAATCATAATGGTCAAAAGCACCGTATCGATATATCATGTGAGTGCTAACTAGCGCATGGAATACATAGACGTAATGCACCGGATTAAGTGATCGCTTGAGATGGAACTGACCCAGGTCGGTCAGTGTCATAACGAACACACCACAATTGACATGCGCCATAAAGAGAGCAAGTAGCTTATTCAGATAAAAGGTTCGTACTCCTGACAGGGTTTCTTGCAGGATCGGATCGTCCGGGTCGGACGTAACATAACACAAACTTCGACCGGACCCGCTTATAAGTTTTTCAATAAGACCCTCGAAGTAAGGGTAATAGCCCCCGTGCTCAGCATAGAAAACAATCGATTTCTCGGTTTTTAGGGTTCTCCAGAAGAAACGGTGAAAGTCCGCTATTTCCTTTAGTAAACGCATGATAACTCAGGGTTTTCCAGTAACCCGGTTAATCCTCTCCTGAGTCATTATCCTTTCGGATTCTATTTCCTTTATGAAAGCGACTGCCAAAGAAAGCCCTGACCTTCCTCCAGTAGATCACAATTGTGGCCGATACCCCAACCAGAGCAGCTATAACAAAGGGAAGGATTACACCGCCAAGCTCAATATAGTGGAGATCCGCCGCCCCGGGCAAGGTGAAAAAGAAGACAGCAGGTACAACCGGCATCCTTAGCAGGCGTTTAATATATTTCATCGTGATCCCCTCCTTCCCGGGTTGAGCGGATTTTCGTCGGTTTTTATGATATAACTTACCGAGAAAATATGCCAGACCCTTACCTCCGTTTTGCCCCGATTGAGTTCGCTCAAAATATGGCTCAGTGGGGTCAATGCTAATCATAGCACCTAGACCAATGTCTGTCCAAATATTGACAATCTTGACAGGAGGTTGCCAGGTAGTGTATAGGTAACCCTGTCTACTAAAAAAATAACTGGATGGAGGGAAGGTAAAAATGCTCAAGGAGTATAGTCTTGAGGGCAGGGTTGCCGTCATTACCGGTGCAGCCCGGGGTATCGGCAAAGGGATCGCTCTGACCCTGGCCGAAGCCGGTGCCGACATCGTTACTGTGGACCGGAATACAGAGGAAAACGAGCAAACCGCAAGCGAGGTTCAGGCCCTGGGGCGGCGATGCCTGGCTATAACCACCGATGTCACCAGAGAAGACCAGGTACAGCGGATGGTCAGCCAGGCTATATCGAAATTGGGGAAAATCGATATACTGGTTAATAATGCCGGCAAAGGCGCCAGGCGGGTGGTAACACCCCTGGCCGAGCACAACATACGACCCATAACTGACGAGGACTGGTATAGTGTCCTGGACCTCAACGTGAGGGCCATACTTTTATGCGCGAGGGCTGTTGGCCCCCATATGATCGAGCGACGGAAGGGTAAGGTCATTATAATTACCTCTGTCACCGCAATAAGCGCATTTGACCATACCAGCCTGTATTGTGTGAGCAAGGCAGCAGCGGCCAGGTTTGCCCAGACCCTGGCACTGGAGTGGGCCCCCTACAACATCAACGTCAATGCCATCGGCCCCACCTGGACGCTAACCGAGGGGGCCAAAATGATGCTGGAGAAAAGTGAGGAGTACCGGCAAAAAGAGATGGCCCGTATCCCGATGGGGAGGGCTGCCACCCCCAGGGAGATAGGTCTTCTCGCCGTTTACCTCGCCTCCGATGCCTCCGATTTCGTTACCGGGCAGAGTATCTATATAGACGGGGGGCTGACCGCCGGGGGCTAACCGCCGCGCCTCTGTACAACGAACGATTGATAGGCTATACTCACTATGATATAAATCCACAAAGTGTCACAAACGATGGACATCTTCGCAAGAGGTTTAATAATACTTTAATCTGAAAACAGGCAGAGGGTGATGAAATGAAAATAAAGACAATTTACTTGGCATCAGCCCTGGTACTGGTGTTCTCGCTGGCAGCTGCCTTAATACCAGCAGGCCCAGTGATGGCTCAACCTCCGTACTATGTATCTACCACGGGTAGCGATACAACTGGTGATGGAAGTGCTGGAAATCCATGGGGCAACATAAGCTACGCAGTTGGGCAGGCTGCATCCGGCACCACGATCCATGTGGCAGCAGGGCAATACAATGAGCATGACATCACAATCAACAAGTCCCTGACGATACAGGGTGCCGGCGAGGGCGGCACTATCGTTGACGGAAACGCTCTCAGTCGCGTGTTTCATATAAATGGTAGTTACACGGTTGATATGTCCGGCATAACGATTCGGAACGGCAACATGTCAGGATACGGCGGTGGCCTATATAACAACAATGGTAAGGTAACTATAACTAACTGCACGGTAAGTGAAAACGATGCCGATGATAGCGGCGGTATCTTCAACCTCAGTGGTAACATGACTATAACTAACTGCACCATCAGCGGAAACAATGCGCTTAACTGGGGCGGCGGTATCTTCAACGCCAGTGGTAACATGACTATAACTAACTGCACCATCAGCGGAAACAGTGCTGCAACGTGGGGCGGCGGTATCCTCAACTCCAGTGGTAACATGACTATAACTAACTGCACCGTCAGCGGAAACAAGGTTGACGATGATGGCGGTGGCATTTATAACACGTCTAGTGGCAATGTGACGCTGACCAACTGCACCGTCAGCGGAAATACTGCCAGTGGAGATGGTGGTGGCATTTGGAATGAAACAGGCGATGTGACGCTGACCAACTGCACCATTAGTGGAAATACTGCTGACAGCGGCGGGGGGGTTATAAGTTACGTCAGTATTAATATAACGTGTACAATAGTCTACGGTAACACAGTTGTTAATGATGGTTCTAACATTTATGGTCCATACACCGACATCGGCAGCGAATCCATCGTTGGAAGCCCCGACCCACTCCTCGGTCCGCTTCAGAATAACGGGGGGCCTACAGAAACACATGCTCTCATGATTGGCAGCCCCGCTATAGATGCCTGTGTCACCAGTTGTACCGTCAACACCGACCAGCGAGGACTACCACGGCCAGTGGACGGGGATTTAGATGGCACCTACTTCTGTGACGTGGGCGCATATGAGAAACAGCCTGCGGTTGGTGGAATTATAGAGCCGGTGGACCGGTTGGAGCTGCTGGCGCCGTGGCTCGCGCTGGCGGCACTGATGGCGGTGGCCCTGTCAGTGGTGGTGGTAATGAGGAGGAGGCGCCTGGCGTAGATTCTCCAACAATAGACGAGAAGAGAACAGGGGCTACCCGAAGGGTGGCCCCTCTGTTATTGCTAACAGCCTTGACAGGCTAGTAACGCAGGAGTATCATCGCATCATAAAAGGGCAGGAGGTGGGTAGTGAAAAGGACAAGAATCGCTGTAGTATTGCTCGTGGGCGTTTTGGTGGTGTCGGTATTGGCTTTCGCCATGCCTACGTCGACAGTGCCAGTAGCAGAGGCTGCAGACGCATATACTTTCACCGGCTATAGATTCACCGGCCATGTATTTGTGGGCGGCATGCCGGTACCTTGTAACACACTGATTCAGGTTCTGCAAGGCGGTACTCCTCTCGGCGAAACACACACCGGTATTCCGTGTCCGCCTACTAGCCCTCCCAGACCGGCTGCAGTTCTCGACTTAGATGACAACGAATACCGTATAGAGATATCAACAACACCTACAATAGTAGAGCAAGCACGAGCCAGAGAAGATGGTACAGCTAACTTCCGGATAGGGTGGGACTGTGGTGGTGGTGTAGTATTGTTAATGGCAGTTGAAACCGCTGCCTTTGATTTGGAAGCCCCGGTGATACAAGACCTGCACTCCAGTTGTCCGGTTGGTGGGATTATAGAGCCAGTCGACCTGTTGGAGCAAAGTGCGACCTCCGGTGAGCCTTCTGATGGAGCTTCTGCCAGCACCTTCATTGCCCTCGGGATTGGGATAGCAGTGCTGCTTGCTGCCCTTATTGTATGGTCGGTAAGAAGGAGACGGGTAGCGTAGGTTTTACAACAACATAAAAGTAGCTTTCAGGGGGCTACCCGATAAAGGGTGGCCCTTTTTTTATCCCCCATGCAGCCTACCTCAATACCGCCTTATCTACAAAAAGCATACTGGCTACTTTGTAACCGACATCCACATGGCGATTGTTGCAGAAATGGCGTTTCGTGCAACATGATAGGAGACTCGTGTTCTGTTGACAGTCGGTAGTCTTTACAGTACCATTGTATGACAGAAGGGCATATTGGAGGTGAATATGTCCGCGCAACCTGAACAACCCAAAAAGCAAAAGGCCAGCGGAGTAGCGATACCCGCTGGCCTTTTCATTGGTATGGGTATAGGTTTTGCAGTCGATCATCTAGTCGCTGGCCTTTTCATCGGCCTTGGTGCCGGATTTCTCACAATGATAATTCTGCGTATCAAACTTGGCGAATGGTAAAAAGTTATTACGCCTGCATGCGATATGTCTTGAAACTGTATGTAGTCAGCACAAGTGGGACAGTTCAGGCCATTGAGTTAATGGACACTCAGAGGCCGTTGCCCTGCTCCCTAGCGATCCTATTATAATCCTTCCTTGCTTGTAATGTCCTGCTTTTAGCCTCCTTTCTTTTCTGCTTCAATGGCTTTGACCAGAGTCTCATCCAGCGGAGGCGGCTTCCTCTGTTTTATTAGTCGATAGTAATAACTAGACCTGACCTGGCCAGACCCACCGCCTCCAGTACCACTTTCACTGCTTAATGCCGCTTTAGCTACAAAAAGCATACCAGTCACTTTGTAACCGACATCCACATGGCTATTGTTTCAGGTGCCAACCCACATCGTTGACCTTGGCAGCCTGTTCCCGCGCACTGGTGCCTTGAGGGATTGACAGGCCATATCAGTCGTGGTATAAGCTGTAAAAAATATCTCAAACAACATACATCCTGGTACAGGGTTAATACCCTTATAATTTTCAAACTAAGAGTAGCGTGTAGAAATGAAAATAAAGACAGTCTATCTTGTAGTAGCGCTGGCTCTGGTGTTCTCACTGGTGGCAGTTATTGTGCCGGCAAGCCCGGCGATGGCGGCAGACACCTGGTATGTTGACGGTGTACAAGGAATTGACGATGTCACCCATGGTACAGGTTCTGGTACCAATGCTTTTAAAACTATTCAGTACGCCATAGACGATGGCAGAGTTGGCAACGATGACACCATCATAGTAGCGTCGGGGACGTACAATGAGCATGACATCACAATCAACAAGTCCCTGACGATACAGGGTGCCGGCGAGGGCGGCACTATCGTTGACGGAAACGCTCTCAGTCGCGTGTTTCATATAAATGGTAGTTACACGGTTGATATGTCCGGCATGACAATCCGGAACGGCAACACCTCAGCAGACGGCGGCGGCCTATATAACAACGGTGGCAACGTGACGATGACCAGCTGCACCGTCAGCGGAAATACCGCCTATAATGGCGGCGGTATCTTCAACGCCAGTGGTAACATGACTATAACTAACTGCACCGTCAGCGGGAACACCGCCGTGAGCGGGCAGAGCGGGATGAGCGGCGGCGGCATTTATAACAACGGTAATGTGACGATGACCAACTGCACCGTCAGCGGAAACACCGCCGACGACGGCGGCGGTATTTATACCGAATCTGGTATTATGGTGCTGACCAACTGTACTGTTACCAACAACGATTACGAGGATAAAGGTGGCGGCATTTATATTAGTCCGGTTGGTGGTGGCGCATCCGTAAAGTGTACCATCGTATACGGTAATTATGGTGAGGACATCTCTGGATTCTTGTGGCTCGACGGTTTTAGCATCGTAGGCGGCACTGACGACCCGCTCCTCGGTCCGCTTCAGGATAACGGCGGCCCTACTGAAACCCACGCCCTTATGACAGGCAGCCCTGCCATCGACGCCTGTATCCTTGGATGTACTGTAGCCACTGACCAGCGCGGGCAACCACGGCCGGCGGACGGGGATTTAGATGGCATTCCATATTGTGACGTGGGCGCATATGAGAAACAAATCTCAGTAGGCGGGATTGTAGAGCCGGTGGACAAGTTGTCGCTGCTGGCGCCGTGGCTCGCGCTGGCGGCACTGATGGCGGTGGCCCTGTCAGTGATGGTGGTAATGAGGAGGAGGCGCCTGACCTAGACTCTCCAACAGTTGATGAGAAGAGAACAGGGGCTACCCGATGGGTGGCCCCTCTTTTTAAGTCCACATGCAGCCTACCTCAATACCGCCTTAGCTACAAAAAGCATACTAGTCACTTTGTAACCGCCATCCACATGCGTATTGTTGCAGGTGCCAACCCACATCGTTGACCCTGGCAGCCTGTTCCCGCGCACTGGTGCCTTGAGGGATTGACATATGGGGAACCAGATTAACCCATGCTACACGGATTGACAAACGAAGAGCCATAGCGTACTCTCCTCTTACTAAAGCCAGACGGATTTGGAGAGAGGAGGGAGGATTATTTTAGCCGGAGATATTAAATGTCCGAAATGTGGCTTTATAACTGTTATACGAACAACTACAAAAGGCCTAAAAAGCCTCATATCGAATTTAAAATGGGAAATCTCGCATAAGGTGATCCACAGAGCCTAAATTATTAGTTCTGGATTATCATTACTTAGGGGGTTAGAGATGACCACAATTATAGATCTCAGTGTACCTATAGAAGTTTGCCCTAGCGAGCTCATTCCAGTTGCAGTGAGCCATGAAGAACATAAGCATGGAGCTGAATTAATGAAGAAGCTATTTGATTGTACTGCTGAAGATTTACCCGGAGGATTAGGATGGGCAAATGATACGGTAAACATGATTTCTCATGCTGGAACTCACGTTGATGCACCGTGGCACTACTCTCCCATTTCTGAAGGGAGAAAGTCAAGAACCATTGATGAGATGCCTTTGGAATGGTTTTACAGTGATGGTGTGCTGTTGGACATGAGACATAAGACCCGTGGTTCAGGAATTACAATCGATGATCTCCAGAAAGCACTGGAAAAGATCAACTACATTATTAAACCTTGGGACATAGTGATGATTCAGACTGGAGCAGACAAATTGTGGGGTAAACCGGAGTATTATGACGCCGGCTGTGGCATGACTAAGAGCTCTACACTTTGGCTAATAGATCAGGGCGTTAGAGTTATGGGGATTGATGCCTGGGGATTGGACAAACCGTTCTGGGCGATAAAGGAGGAATTCGCACAAACAGGTGACAATAACGTACTTTGGGGTGCACACTATGCTGGTATCGAAAAAGAATACTGTCATATAGAGAAGCTTGCTAACCTAGATCAACTTCCGCGTCAGTTCGGTTTCAAAGTAGCGTGCTTCCCTATTAAATTGACTGGTGGAAGTGCTGGATGGAGCCGGGTTGTCGCTATATTTGAGGATTGAGAGAATGGTCGATCTTCAGCATGTAACTAATGCCCACAAATGTCCGCCCCTTCTTTTTAACCAACCGCCTGCCTTGGCCAGCAGTCAGCAGTGAAGTACTTGCATAATTAGGGTTTGTGTCAACACATTTCAAGGGCTATTTAGCTACGGAATTTGATAAAAGGACATTTTGTAAAGCCGTATCTGGGAAGGTAATAGATGGTACTGTGAATTTTTTAGGGGGGGTCTATGGTATCGCCTCAACACCTTATCCCTACAGCTCAGCCAGGCGGATTATAGGGGCTACCCAATATGGGTGGCCCCTCGGTTACTCTATTTCAAGAACTAGTCTGACAGGGATTTCCACTATCAACTGCTTAATCGATTTTTCCTTCTTAATATGATATTACTTTATCGCTAAGCGATTCTGTTAGAGTCAAATTCGAGCCAGATCTGGCATACTTCCATCTGAGGCTCACAGGTGCTATATCCCGGGGGCATCGATTATACCTCGAATGCATACTCCGAGTGGCTGGGCTTCGCCGAGGATAAGGGGCTTGACGGGGAGACCATCGACGGGGTATTTTTTTAGTTTAGGGGGTGAAGTCATGAAGCGGGTCGCAAGTTATAAAGTACTCATCGCTTTTTCACTCATCGTGCTCATCGTCATCGGGGGCGTCTTTCTTTTTCAACAGCAGCCCCGGGCAGAAACGCCTCTGGAGATCACGCTCACCACACCCGCCTCCGCCTCACCGGCGGGGATGGAGGTCTACGTGGATGGCGCCGTTGCAAGTCCCGGGTGGTACCCCCTTGAAGAGGGCGATAGAATCTCAGACTTCCTTTCGATAGCAGGCGGGGTCACCGGCGATTCAGATCCTGCCAGAGTCAAACTCTATGTATATGAAGAATTCGAAAGCGAGGAGAGTGCATCACCGCAGCTAGTAAGCATCAACAGCGCCGGGGGCTGGCTCCTCGAGGCCTTACCCGGGATCGGCCCTGTGCTGGCACAAAACATCATACAGTACCGCGAGGAGAACGGCCCCTTCGTGATGACCGAGGAGTTAATGCTGGTATCAGGAATCGGTGAGGCAACATACGATGGACTGAAGGATCTGGTCACGGTGGAGTAGCGGAAATAGTATTAATACAATCCAATATGCCGCTTGCTGGAGACACCACCGAGGATGAAAATGGTGCATGTCTGAACCGGTTTTGTCTATAATTCCTGCGGAAGCAGGAACCCAGAGACTGATCGGTCTAGATTCCCGCCTGCGCGGGAATGACATAGGCGTAGAGTTTGTCCAGACATACTAGGGCTCTATTTTCATTACAATGACACTGGTTTATCTCAGTTTGGCCCTTGTTATCGGCATCTATCTGGGCTCCCATTTCACACTGCCACTTGATACCGTTTTACCCATCATAGCCTCTGTCCTCCTCGTAGTACTCCTCTTCCGAAAAAACAGGCCTATCCTATTGGGCGGGCTATGTTTCGCCCTTTTGCTATGCGGCGCACTCAGATTCGCCGCAGTCCCCAGCGGCGACGCCCTCCAGCCTTATATTGGCGAAGGGACTGTCCAGATCACCGGGGTGGTAGCTGAGGAGCCCGAGCCCAGCGATTCATCTAACAGGCTTACAATATCGGCGAATGAGATAGACGGGGAAGAGGTCTCGGGCAATCTCCTAGTGCACACCACCAGATATCCCGTTTATGAATACGGCGACCTGCTTAAAGTTACCGGGAAGCTGGAGCAGCCGCCCGATGATATCGATGGTTTCGACTACCGTGCCTACCTCGCCCGCCAGGGCATCTACTCCACGATGTATTACCCCGATGTCGAGCTTGAGGGAAGCGGGCAGGTGCCACAGCCCTTTCAGGCTATCTACTCCTTCAGGCACCGAATGGGGGAGGCGCTGGGGGGCTCGCTTTCCGAGCCTCAGGGTTCGCTGGCCAAGGGCATCCTCCTGGGGCTGCGCCACGATATACCTTCACCACTGTATCAGGACTTCCGTGACTCGGGTACCGCCCATCTTCTCGCTATTTCCGGCCTTCACATGGCGATTGTTTCCGGCATCCTTCTAAGCGCCTCGGTGTGGCTCTTCGGCAGGCGCAGGCCAACATATTTCCTGTTGACCCTTGGCGCCCTGTGGGGATATGCCGTGCTCGCCGGGATGTCGCCATCGGTGACGCGGGCGGCCATAATGGTCAGCCTCTTTCTCTTCGGTGCCTACGTAGGCCGGCAGCGAAGCGGGATCACAGCAGTCGCCTTCGCCGCAGCTATAATGGTGGCGATCGATCCCCAAATCCTGTGGCAGGTGAGCCTTCAACTGAGCTTCGCTGCAGTGCTGGGTATAATCATTCTGACGCCAACCTTTCAGCAATGGGGAAGTAAGACCGGAGCACTAGCTATCCTAGTAGATAGCTTCGCCTACAGCCTGGGGGCCATCATAGCCACCCTGCCACTCGTGGCCTACCACTTTGGATACATCTCCCTGGTCGGCCTCCCTGCCACCTTCCTCACCTTGCTCGCACTGCCCGCCATCATCGTGCTCTCGGCGCTGGTAGGTTTTATCGGCCTCCTCTCCCTGCCCGTTGCCCAGGTCATCGGGTGGCTAGACTGGCTCTTCCTGGAGTATATGGTTTCGGTGGTTAAGGGCTTTGCCTCTCTACCCTATTCCTCCCTCGAGTTCGATGGGACAGATTCATTCTGGGTCTGGCTCTACTACGGCATACTGGGTAGCGCGATCTGGCTGGTCACCAGGGGGAAGCCTCTTTTATCCGGCATTAGGGTTGGCATTGGAGGAGCTCCCGGCGTTTTGACCTCTCTATCTCGAAGTAAGTCGGTGAAATGGGTTCTCATCCCGCTATTTATCATCGCCATCCTTATCTGGACTGCTGTAGCGGTCACCCCTGAAGGTGGCAGGCTCAGCGTTAGCTTTCTGGATGTGGGGCAGGGCGATTCCATCCTTATCACTACCCCGTCGGGCCAGCATATCCTCGTCGATGGCGGGCCCAGCCCGGAAGAGGTCGCCTACGCTCTGGGGAAGGAGCTTCCATTCTGGGAGCGCACTATAGAACTGGTGGTGCTCACCCATGCCCACGACGATCATATCACCGGGCTGGTTGAGGTGCTTCGCCGCTATGAGGTCGAGCAGGTGCTGTATCCCGAGGGCATCGATTATACCTCGAATGCATACTCCGAGTGGCTGGGCCTCGTCGAGGAGAAGGGGATCGGGAGCACGCGGGCTCAGGCGGGGCAGGTAATCGACCTCGGTTTCGGGGCAACCCTTAAGGTGCTTCACCCGCCCGCTGAATTTCTCGAGGGTACCGAATCGGACATCGATAACACTGGAATTGTGCTGCGGCTTGAGATGGGGGGGGTCAGCTTCCTTCTCACCGCTGACCTCTTTAGGGATGGAGAGCTTTACCTGGTTTGTCAGCGGTTGGAGCTCGGGAGCAATGTGCTCAAGGTGAGCCACCACGGCTCAAGCACCTCTACCTCTCCAAGCTTTCTTGACGCCGTCGACCCCGATGTGGCGGTGATCTCGGTGGGCGAGGACAACCCATTCGGCCACCCCAGCGCTGGGGTCATGGCCAGGCTTATGGCAAAGGTTGGTGAGGAAAATATCTACCTCACCTCCGAGCGGGGCACTGTCACCCTCACTACCGACGGGGAGAGGTTGTGGGTGGACGAAGGGGAATAGGGGGGAGAACGAAAAAGTTGGAAGCGGGGAGATAGACGGCTGACAACGACTTACCGCACGTCCGCTGCCTTACACGAGATTGACAAAACGCCTTTCTTGTGATATATTTTTATATAGAGATAGAGCGTCGTGCTAGCACCGGCCGGCGGCTGAAGATAGCCACAATCGCATACGGGGAAGACGAGGATTCACACCA
>DATKYK010000028.1 GCA_035528575.1 Dehalococcoidia bacterium
CCACCATATTTAATAACCCCCCATAACCCATTGGGGGGATTTTTGTTGTTGTTGACAGCCCCACAGCCGTAACTTAGAATGGGACTGAAAAGGGTATGAATTGAGCAAGGGAAGACAGCTATATGATCTCCAGGAGATTGACTCGGAGATAGATGCCAAGCGGGATGCGCTCTCCGAGGTTATGAGCCGCTTGGACGATAGCGAGGTTGTGGATCAGTCGCGCCTATCCCTTGCCAGGGACGAGGAGCGTCTCGCCGATCTGGAGAGGAGTCAGCGAGAGCTTGAGAGGGAGGTGGAAGACCTGCAGGCCAAGGCAGCCGTTTCGGAAGAGAGGCTCTATGGCGGGACGGTGAAGATTCCCAAGGAGCTTGCAAGCCTGCAGGAGCAGGTAGCAAATCTAAAGCGGAGAATGAAGGGGTTGGACGATAAAACACTTGACATAATGTCTGATTTTGAGACAGTGCATCAACAGGTATCCTCAAAACGCCAGGAACTGGCAAAGGTCGAGGAGGAATGGCAAGAAGAGCAGGCCTCGCTATCGCAGGAGCAAGCTGAGCTAAACTCTGCCCTTGCCACCCTGGAGCAAAAGAGAAAAGACCTCGCTTCCAAGCTCGATACGGCGAGCCTGGAGCTTTATCAGGCACTAAGGCGAATACGGCAGGGGAAGGCTGTGGCCAAGGTGGAGCAGGGGGTATGTCAGGGATGCCGAATTGCCCTTCCGATGAGCGAAATGCAGCGCGCCAAGATAGGGCAGGAACTGGTGCAGTGTAGTAGCTGTGAGAGGATTCTTTATCTGAGCTAGGCGATGAAAGCGATCGGCTACTTCCGCGTTTTTTCAGATGCCGAGCAGGGTGCTCCATCTCCCCAAGCTGAGCAGCAGGAGGGATTTCACCAATTTTGCCAAGAGCACGGTTATGGGCCGTTAAAGACCTTCACCGATACGGACTCAGCAGGAAGGTTTAACGACACAGAGTACCGACGCATGCTCCGCCACATCCGAGATCAGCGGGAGAACCTCATCGTTGTGGTGAAAAGCCTCCGTTATCTCCACCCCGACCCTAAGGAAACGGTGCGCTGTGTCCTGGAACTCGACGGCCTTGGAGCCATGGTTAACTCCATAGATGAAGCGCTCGAAGAACCCCTGGCAGCAGCCTTAAATATGTGGTCTACCCAGCGCCAGGGTAAAGGAAGTGGGGAGCGGGTGAGAGAAGCAATGAAGATGAGAGCGATACATGGAATGGGACTGGGCAAACCCCCTTTTGGCTATCGGATCGGCGCCAACCAGAAGCTGGAGGTCATGCCCGAGGAGGCGGAAACCGTTGGTCTTATCTATCGACTATATCTTCAGGAGAATATGGGCGTTCGCCTCATCGCTCGCTATCTTAATGAGCAGGGTATCACTACCAGGAAGGGTAACCGGTGGAGCATCGTGGGGATTCGCGATATCCTGCGCAATCGAGCATATCTGGGGACCTACTCCCGTTTCGGCGTAAAGGTTCCAGGCAGTCATCCCCCGATAATCCCCACCAGCGTCTTCAGCAGGGTACAGGAGCGGCTTTGTGCAAAGCCCAGGCAAGGGGGATATACCCGCAGGCAGCCCTTCCTCCTGGCTGGCCTTGCCTACTGCGGTTATTGTGGCAATAAGATGATCGGGGTGAACCGTAGCCAGACCTGGACCCGGCAGAGGGATGGGGGGCAGAGCAAGGGGGAGTATCGCTATTATCAGTGCCAGTCGAGAGCCAACCAGAGCGTTTGCCAGTACCACACACGGAGAGCTGAGAGTCTAGAGATCGCTGTCCTTGCTGCGCTATGGAGATTCAGCAGCCCCGATGCGCGGGAGCAATTGATTAAGCAACCCATACCCCCTGTTGACGATAAAACAACAGATCAGCCTGAATTAGACAAAAAGCTGAAGGCTCTGGGAAGAAAATTCCACGTGCACCTCGACCAGGCAGCCCGGGGCGTTATATCCCTGGAGGAGCTGCGCGCTGCTGGTGGGGAACTGGTGAAGGAGAGGCAGTTTTTGCAGCAAAGGCTCGCCATCCTTCAGGCTGAGGCGAGTGGGGAGATCACCACAGAGCAACGCCGGCGATCTACCCTCGAGGCGCTGGAGAAGCTTCAGCAGCTGTGGGAGTCAATGACCTTCCCGGCGAGACGAGCCCTGCTTCAGTATGTAATAGAACGCATTGTGGTCTACGATGACCACATAGACCCAATGCTCAGGCTATGATGAGCGCGAAAAACCTGATCATTCATGCTGATGGGGCTTCAAGGGGCAACCCGGGGCCCGCTGCCATCGGGGTTGTCATAGAGGCTGAGCAGGGGAGAGTGGTCGCAAGAATCTCAAAGGCAATCGGCATAACCACTAACAATCGAGCGGAGTACCTCGCCCTTATCGCCGGCCTTAAAGAGGCGCTGAAACTGGGTGCGGAGAGCGTGGAGCTCAAAATGGACTCCGAGCTCATCGTGAAGCAACTTACCGGCAGATACCGGGTAAGAAATCCAGCGTTGAAGCCGCTATTTGAACAAGCCCATCAACTGATGAAGGAATTTCAATCTTCTCCTATCGTTCACATCCCCAGGGAGCAAAACAAAGCAGCGGATGCCTTATGCCGCCAGGCGCTCCGCAGCGCGGGCAATTAAATCACCAGGAAAGGAGATTAATATGCCTACGGTATGGGTTGGCGACATCAACATGTATTACGAGATTCATGGAAAGGGCGAACCCCTGCTCTTGATTATGGGATTGGGCAGTGACCTGACAAGCTGGATATTTCAGATTCCAGAGTTCTCAAAAAAGTACCGGGTGATAGCCTTCGATAACCGCGGCGTGGGGCGAAGCGATGCACCGGATATGCCATACTCCACTGCGATGATGGCCGATGACACCACCGGACTCCTGGATGCATTGGGCATCGAAAGAGCCCATATTCTGGGACTATCTATGGGTGGCTTCATCGCACAGGAGCTTGCCCTTAAATACCCGCAACGGGTGAAAAGCCTGGTCCTGGCTGCGACCGCAGTCGGCCCCTATTCCTGGGCTACGCACGTCCTGGGTATACAGATAAGGCTAGCCCAGGAGGGCGTCAAACAGGAAACGCTCATCACCCTGCGGCTTTCCTGGCTGTTCACCGATAAGTTCTTTAACAACCCGGAAATGGTTCGTAAGGTGACCGATATAATGCTGGCAAATCCCTATCCACAGCCGGTGCACGCCTACGCTCGACAGTTTGCTGCCGCAAATGAGCATGACACGCGGGACCGCATCGGTAAAATAACCGCTCCAACGCTGGTGCTCGTGGGCAAGGAGGATATGCTGCTCCCGGTCAAGATGTCGGAGGAGCTGGCAGCAGGTATACCCAATTCCGAACTGGTTGTCCTTGAGGGGGGAGGACACGGTTTCTTGGTCGAGATTGCGGGCAGGTTCAATCAGGCAGTGATGGATTTTTTAGCGAAGGTATAGAAGAAGTTGCGCGGGCTTTAGCCCCGCCCCAATTCAGAAAGAAAACGATGGCCACCGCCTGACGGATTTACCTTGATATTTTCCCTGCTTTGTAGTAGAGTCTAAAGTGGGCCAGGTGAACCGGGTGACCGCTCCCCGATAATGTCGGGGGGAGGAAAGTCCGAGCTCCACCGGGCAGGAGGCTGGGTAACGCCCAGGGTCCTCCGATAAATCGGGGGATACGGAAAGTGCCACAGAAACATACCACCCCGGCTCGCCGGGGTAAGGGTGAAATGGCGAGGTAAGAGCTCACCGCTCCGATGGTGACATCGGTGGCGGGCAAACCCCCTCCGGAGCAAGACCAAATAGAAGGGAAGAGGACGCCCGGCCTCGCTACAACCCTCGGGTAGGTCGCTTGACCCCGATGGTAACATCGGGGCTAGATAGATGGTCACCACCCCGATTAAATCGGGGTACAGAACTCGGCTTACAGGTTTGCCTGGCCCTTTTGCTTACTAAGCATAGGAGAGAGGCTAGTGTGCGTTCTTCTTATTGATACCCCTTACCCCTTTGTAGAATACCCCAGGCCACCCCTCTCCCTGGGGTATCTTGCCGCCGTCCTGGAAAGGGAAGATGTCGATGTCCAAATTCTCGATTTTCTGGTGGCCGAGTATTCATCTGAAAAGCTTAGCAAAAAGCTCGTGGAATATCAGCCTCAGGTTGTAGGAGTTACATGCTCCACCCTTAACTATCTCACCGCTCGTCAAATCCTCCAAGTCTGCAAGGGCTGTGACCCTGATATTGTTACTGTCATTGGCGGCCCCCATGTGAGCTTTACTGCCAGAGATACGCTTGAGCAAGCCCCTTGGATCGATATCGTGGTTCTTGGAGAGGGGGAGGAGACGATAATCGAGCTAATAAGGGCATTAGAAACAGGGGGAGAGCTTGGGGGGGTTATGGGGATTGCCTTTCGCCAGGATCATAGGGTGGTGCTAACGCAACCACGCCCCTTTATTACAGATGTGGATTCCCTTCCTTTCCCCGCCTGGCACCTGGTTCCCCTCTCAAAATATTTAGCGATTAAGTCCCCTTTAAGTGTGTCTACCAGTAGGGGTTGCCCCTACAGCTGTATATTTTGCTGCGGGCCCCTCATGATGGGACATCGAGTGCGACTTCGCAGTCCCAAATTGGTGGTTGATGAGATAGAGAGGGATCACAAGGAATTTGGCATTAAAGAATTTAGCTTTATCGATGATACCTTTACCCTCAACCATAGACATGCCCAGCAAATTTGTGATGAGATAAAGGCGCGCCATCTCGATATTGAATTAGGTTCTTTCTCCAGAGCTGATCATCTGACCAAAGAGCTACTGGTAAGCATGAGAGAGGCTGGTTTCACCAGGGTTCTCTTTGGGGTTGAGTCCGCGTCTCAGAAGATATTAAACACAATTAAAAAGAAGATCGCCTTAGATGAAATAAGAGAGGGGACAAAGCTTGCCACGGAGAATGGCATCGGTGTTTTCGCAAACTTCATTCTAGGACTGCCCGGTGAAACCCCGGAAACTGCTCGGCAGAGCATGGATTTTGCCCGCGAACTGCGTGAGGAGTATGGCGCTATCTATGGCTTCCACCTATTATCCCCCTTCCCGGGAAGCGAGCTATATGAGAAGGCCGATGAATATGGCATTAGCATACTCAGTAGGGATTGGGCTGATTATGACGCTAATCGACCGATAACGGAGACCGCTGATATGAAGGCTTGGCAAGCACAGGAGATATCGGATTATTACGATCGAGCGGTAGCTTATGCCGGGGCGGAAAAGAGGCACTTGGCAGAATCTGGAGACCTCCAGTCAAAGAAGGAATTGGAGGAAAAGGAAAGCAGGGAGTTCGCCTGGAGGCTACTGAAAGGCGATGTAATCGAGAGGGTGGGAGGGATAAAGATAACTCAGAACCCCGCCCAAGGTGAGCAGGTGGAGGAGCTGGCACGACGGGTGTCACAAAGACTGGCCACCCCTCTAGATTCAGCCCGGCATGAGATGTGGAAGCTGGCTCAGAAAGGCCTGCTCAGGTGTGAGCGGGAAGGGAAAGGCTTTGTTTGGAAATGGGCTAACCTAAGCCATGATGAGGGAAAATGGCGGTGAACGATATTCCTTTAACTTCAATCGTGGAGAATCTGAGGACAAAGTTCATCGGCCAAAACATCCTTTATTATCCGGTCACCCCCTCCACTATGGATGCGGCGAAGCAGGCAATAAGGGAAGTTGCAGCGGAGGGAACCGTTGTCATCGCCGACCACCAGACTGCAGGCCGGGGGCGACTGGGCCGTGAGTGGCTTTCACCCCCAGATAGTAACATCCTGCTATCTATCGTTCTCTATCCAATGCCGGAACAGCTCCCCCGACTCACCATAGCCGCTTGCCTGGCGGTGGCACAGAGCATCGAGAAGGTCACCGGTCTTGAGACCACCATCAAGTGGCCCAACGATGTCCTCATCGCAGGAAAAAAGGTGAGTGGTATTTTAATCGAGAGCGATGCTCACGGGGACAGGGTTAACTACGCCATTGTGGGCATCGCCTTAAATGTCAATCTTGACCCCACCACCATCCCTGAGATTTCAGAAACGGCCACCAGCCTCAAGGAGATGCTGGGCAGGAAAGTGTCCCGCAGGGAGATGCTGATAGCACTACTGGATGAATTTGAAACGCTATATAATGCGCTACGCCGCGGCGAGCCAATCGATCGTGAGTGGCGCCAGCGCCTAGAAACCTTGGGGCAAAGGGTTGCGGTGCGCTGCGGTGATGAGGTTCAGGAGGGCGTTGCCGAGGGGGTGGACGAAGATGGCAACCTGCTGCTCAGGCACTCCGATGGCAGCCTGATGACCATTGCCGCCGGTGATGTCACAATCAAATCATCGAATTATTGAGCCAGCAGGCCCTCGCTCTTCAGTTTCTCGGCAACCTCTCCCAGGCCCAGCTCCTCCAGTTTAGCCCTTTTCTGAAAACCTGTAGAAACATCCCAACCACGGATCTGGTAATACTCATCCTTCATCTGTTCAAATTTCTCCCGTTCCACCACCATTCCCTTCCTGGAAAGGGTTTCGCCATCCCTGCCAGGCACTATGCAACCTGGGTTGCCAAAATCGCCCTTTAAGGGGACGGTGTAATTGAACTCCTCCAGACAGTCACCCTCTCTTCCCCTGTGTCCTTCCCTGATGTGAATAGCCCGCTGCAGGTTGAAGACCCTCTCCCCGATTTTGTATAGCCCCTGCTCATCGATATCCCTTCCCGTTACAGCAGCACAAACCTGACTCTCTAAGGTGGGGTCTCCAACATGGTCTTCAGAGAGCCCGCTGTAGGAAATGGGCCAGGTGAAATCGCACAGGATGAGGCACTCCTTGGCATACTGACGCTCCTGAATCTTGGCAGCGGCCAGGGCCTTACCTTCATAGGTGGAAAAGTCGGCGGCCATCTCGCCCCCCCAGAAACGCTTCGCTATGGCGCGCATAACATCGGATGTAACACAGATATTCTCCATCCCCGCCGCCCGCATCGCCCACAACATGTTCAGAATACTGATCTCATGAAGCTGTTGAATGGGCTGCCTCGGTTCCATGGCATAGAAGAGGCCGGTGGTAATATATAACCTGGCCCCATAGTTGTTATTGTAGCCAGTCCTGGTCATATAGTCGGTGATCAATTCTTTGGCCTTACTGCCCAGGGTTTCCGCCGCCTTATGGGTGCCACCGGCAAGAACATCGCCAAACCCCTCGCGGTGGGATACCTTCCTGAGCAATGCCTCGATGAATTCCCTGCTTCCCATCTTAGAGAGGGGTATACCGGTCTGCTCCTCGGTTAGGATTCCAGCCTTATAGCACCTCGAGAGCCACATTATCATAGTCTCGATGGCGTGGGTATCGACCCCGTATTCATCGCAGAGCTTGGTGGCCTCAAAAGGAACCTCGTTGATCTCCCCATAATAGCGCTGTGCTCGAACCTGATAGAAAAGACTGGCCTGGCACATGAATTTGCCGGTTACCCCGCTCATCGCCCTGTAGGTCAGGCGCATGCACCCGCTGCCGCAGCCATAGCACACATCCTTCTTCATCATGTCCGGGTTCACCAGGGGGGGCAATATCATCTGCTCGAACGAAAACCTGCTCTTTAGTTCAAGGCGCAGCCGTTCCCTCAGTTTCCGGGCCTTCTCCGCATCATCCACGGCGATCTTTCGCCTGTTTCCCCTTACGGCAATGGCCTTCAGGTTCTTGGAGCCCATCACTGCGCCTAACCCACTGGAGCCGGTGGAATCACCATCCGCCATCAGAATAGCAAAGACGACTCCGTTCTCACCCGCCGCACCTACGGTCACCACGCGAAATGCCTTTCCCAGTTCCTGCTTCAGTCTCTCCCGGCAGGAGATGGCGCCCATGCCGGTAAGATGAGTCGCCTCCCTTATCTCCACCCGCTCCCCATCTACCAGCAGATAGACCGGCCCATCCGCCTTCCCATAGACCACCAGGCCATCGTAACCGGCAAATTTTAGCTCGGCACCCCAGGAGCCACCCAGATTCGAGTAGGAAAATCGATCGTGAATGGGGGATTTGCCGCAAACCTGCCACCTTGAGCCAGCGAGACCTGGAACGCCAGCAACGGGACCGGTTATGAATATTAGCCTATTTCCCGGATCGAAGGCATCGATCCCCGGTGGAACCTCATCCCAATAGATTTTAGCAGCTATCCCTCTCCCTCCCAGAAAGAGATCCTCATAACCCTCGGTTGGCACCCTGTCAACACTCCCATCAGAGAGATTTACCCGCAAAATACTTCCTGCATACCCCTTGGAATGAGTCATCTTCTCCTCCAATCAATTCCTATAGAGGATACCGTTGATGCCCTATATCGCTATTCTTGTAACTCACAGTCCCAACCGGTAGGAATGCCGTATGCCATGCCACTTAGTACATCGCCTCCACAAGCAGCGAGCCGAACGCTAGTGCGGGAATAGTACACACCACGCTCCACCACATGGCAGTAGCAGGCGTTGAGTCCCAGTGGGATAGCACCCTGCTTCCCTATATAACCGAGGCACAACACAAGCTCAAGCCGGTCGGACTATAGGAATTGCCGTATTGACCTGGCGATCTAGTTACAATTATCTATTGTTACCGCTGTCCTAGATCTCCATCTCTGCCCAATGTTTGGCTACACAGAGTGCCTGCCTAATTACAGTTTTTCAGCTACCCCTAATTTCTCAGTTTAGACCATAAATCAGATCTGTCCCCCCTCAATCCTTCTTTTTTGGTATGAAGGCGCTGAGCAGGTCCAGGGGCAGGGGGAATACCAGGGTATTGGTCTTCTCGGTGGCGATCTCGGTAAGAGTCTGTAGATAGCGCAGTTGCAGCGTTGTCGGCTCCCTGCCGATTATAGCGCCCGCCTCAGCTAGCTTTACAGAAGCCTGCAGCTCGCCCTCAGCGTGGATGATCTTGGCGCGCCGCTCGCGTTCCGCCTCAGCCTGTGCCGCCATCGCCCGCTGCATTGAGCTGGGCAGCTCCACATCCTTTACCTCCACCACACTCACCTTGATTCCCCAGGGCTCCGTCTGCTCATCGATGATCTGCTGCAGCTGCTGATTTATCTTTTCGCGGCGCGCCAGCAGCTCATCAAGCTCGGATTGGCCCAGCACGCTCCTTAAGGTGGTCTGAGCGATCTGGTAGGTGGCCAGCCTGTAGTCAAAGACCTCAATTACAGCAGCCTCCGGGTGCATCACCCTGAAGTAGACCACCGCGTTCACCTTGAGTGTAACATTGTCCCTGGTGATCGCCTCCTGAGAGGGAACATCCATGGTGATAGTACGAGTGTCCACCTTGCGCATGCGGTCGAGGAAGGGGATGATAAAGCGTATCCCCGGTCCTCTAGTCTTCTCCAATCGGCCCAGCCGAAACACAACGCCAGCCTCATACTGGTAGACGATCTTTATGGACGCCGGCAGCAGGATGAGCAGTAGTGCCGCCACTACGGCAATAATTATCACCCAATCCATATTATTCACCTCCTCTATTTTTCTTGACTACCCTTAGTTTTAAGCCATCGACCCTGGTTATCACCACCTCCTCTCCTATCTCAACCTTTCCTTCGTCCAGTGTTGCCTCCCAGCGTTCCCCGTGCACAAACACGGTTCCTGTTGGGTCGAGGGTTGTTCTGGCTACCGCCACCATGCCCACCATCGCCTCTCGCCCTGTCTGCTGTCGCCTTCGGTGGGTGCGCAGGATAGCCCCGATAACAAAGACGCCAACGATGGTGAACACGATCACCACCCCGGCGATAACACCTGGACTTATCTGGAAAAAGGGACTGCCCATCAGGATCATCGAGCCCACGGTAAACGTTGCAATGCCGCCCATGGCAAGCAACCCGTGACTGGATATAAAAACCTCTGCCACAAATAGCCCAAAGGCGAGAACGATCAGTAATACCCCGGCATAGTTGACCGGGAGCATCCCTAGGGAATAGAAGGAAAGAAAAAGGCAGATGGCACCGACGACCCCGGGGAAGATGGTCCCCGGATGAAACAGCTCCAGCATGATACCGAGCATCCCCAGGCTCAGCAGGATGTAGGCGATATTCGGGTCCGCGATTGTGAAGAGAAAGCGCTCCATGGCACCCATGTCGGTGTAATCAATTTTGGCACCATCGGTCTTAAGGGTGACCTCCTCCCCGCTTAATAGTGTCACCTGCCATCC
This sequence comes from Dehalococcoidia bacterium, assembly GCA_035528575.1. Lineage (NCBI taxonomy): Bacteria > Bacillati > Chloroflexota > Dehalococcoidia > Dehalococcoidia bacterium. The sequence goes on from DATKYK010000028.1 coordinate 10,182, forward strand.
ATCAAGCTGGATGAGGAGGTCATCCAAATTATTTGCCACAATATCTATAACCCCCAGCTCCAGGACCTCCGAGGCGGGACTTGACCTGCTCTCCCTTACCGCAGCCTCGGCCCAGTCTACATTGCGACCTCGTGCCTCTGCAATGCTTATGATATATGCAACGGCGTCGTTTACCACCTTCTGCTCCATGGTCTCATCTATCCCATCCTCGCCCAGGGCCACGGGGTGGGCGGCCCCAACTTCGGTGCCCGGTGCCATCGCCGCTACGTGAGATGCGAGTGTGATAAATGCCCCCGCCGAGGCAGCCCTCGACCCTGGCGGAATATAGACCACCACTGGAATATTCGCCTCCAGGATACGCTGCACAATGTCACGCATGGCACTGTCTAACCCCCCTGGCGTATCCATCTCAATGACGCAGGCGGTGGCGCCATGCTCCTCAGCCAGCCCGATTCCGCGGTCAATATAGCCAGCAAGGACAGGGTTTACCGTCCCCTCAACCCTGAGGACATCCACCTGTGGAGTGGCCGCACTAGCTTCCCCGGGTATAAAGAGGATGAGCAACCCGAGCGCTATAAGGAAAAGCCAGAGCTTTCTCATACCGGATGCTACCTTAGATTATCAATTCATTATAGTTGGGTGGTATTCTTTTTACAATCAAGTGTGCTCATCCATTACACTGGTGATACATTATCACTCGTTTATTGAACCCGCCATCACCCCCCTCCGCTTTGCGAGAGTCCGATTTATCGGACGATTTAGGCCGAAGCATCCCCCGATATAATCGGGGTCGGGGAAAGGAATCTAATATTTCCCACCCGCCCTCCCTGATATGTATTTATGGGGGACACCCCCATGCCCCCGCCAGAGGGGAGACCCCTCTGGACACCCCTCCCATCAGGCCACGTTATTGAAGGCGGTAGCATATTATTGTAGAATAACCAAAGCTTTGAAAAAGGTGGTAGGGATGAAAGTGCCAAGATGTAAAGGGATGCGTGATCTGCTTCCCGATGACATGGTGAAGTTTCGGCAGATCGAGGAGGTCTTTCGCCGCTGCTCGATAAAGTGGGGCTATGAGGAGGTGAGAACCCCGATGCTCGAGTATCTCCACCTTTTTACCGCCACCGGGACGCTGACCCCGGGTATGCTTGGCAGAGTGTATTCCTTCCTTGACTGGGATGGCTGGAGTGGCGAAAGGGTGGTACTGCGACCGGAGGGCACTATCCCCACCGCGAGACTATATCTGGAAGACTTCGCTGGTGACGAGATATCCCGGCTTTCCTATGTGGGAAATACCTTTACCTTTGAAGAAACGGGAAGGGAGCAGAGGGAGCGCTGGCAGTGCGGTGTTGAGCTCATCGGAAAAAGCCAGCCCCTCGCTGATGTGGAGCTTGTGCTTCTAGCCTCGGAGGTGCTTGGTAAACTGGGACTCGGTCCCCTGGAGGTAAAGCTATCCCACGCTGGCTTGATCAAGGCGCTCATAGAGGAGCTCGGATTGGGGGCTGCGGAGCAGACCCAGATATTGGACCAGGTGCTGGAGGGTAATATAAAGGCACTGGGTGATATTGAGACCCAGGATGCTGACCTAAAACAGGCGCTAGCCCTTTTAATGGATGTCACCGGGAGCTCTCCCGGCTTTCTGGAGAACGTAAGGACAATCCTTGGAAATGCCCTGCCCAGGTTTGAGCCTAGCCTGAAAGACCTTGCCAGCATTGCCGAGCTACTTGGCGCTATGGATTGCCCCTACCAGATCGATATCGCTTCAGGTAGAGGCTTTGAATACTATACAGGGGTAATATTTCAATTCGATATCTCCAATAAGCGGGTTGGAGGAGGGGGAAGATACGATGACCTGATCTCGCTGGTGGGTGGACCTTCCATTCCAGCATCGGGTTTTGCACTGTATATAGATCAACTGATGGATCTCCTGAAGCTGGAGGAGAGGCCGGTGCCGGGGATCCTGATCCAGTACCAGGAAGGCAGTATGACTGGGCTCAAGTCCTGCTTTGAGGTGGCTCGCTCACTGAGGGACTCGGGATATATCGTTCAGCTTGACCAGGGACAGAAGGCGGTGGGCGATTATCGATGGCTTCTTACGGTGTCAGGGAAGGGCCTTTTCCGCTTAACCGATCAGGCTACCGGTGAAAAGCATGAACTTGCCTCCGAGGCGGAGATTCGGCAGGCAATGGAGAGTTCCGGGTGAAGCTGGCGCTACCGAAGGGGCGACTCTTAAAGGATAGTGCATCTTTACTGGAGAGGGCAGATGTCGGGCTTGAGGGGTATGATAAGCGGTCGCGCTCCTATCGCCTGAAATCATCCAGATTCCCCGACCTGTTTTTCAAGGTGTTCCAGGAGCGGGACATCCCCATTCAGGTGGCTATTGGAAACTACGATTTGGGAATCTGCGGGCTGGACTGGGTGGAGGAGCTCATGGCGAAATACCCCAGCGGCGAACTGGTGAAGCTGAGGGACCTGGGGTATGGCAGGAGTGATATTTATATAGTTACCAGCGGGCATTCCGGTGTCTCCTCGCTTGAGGAGATCAACGATAGATTTGCTCAGGTGCGCATCGTCAGCGAGTATCAGAACATGGCGGAATCATTCGCACGAAGGCAGAGGCTTAGGCGTTTCAGTATTCTCCCAATATATGGTGCTGGTGAAGTCTACCCACCGGAGAGCGCCGACCTAGCAATAATCACTGAAGCCTCTGCGGGCAGCTTTGCAAGCTACGACCTGGTTCCACTGTCGAGGATCCTTACCTCAAATGCTACCTTAATCGCCAATAGGAACAGCCTGGCAAAGGCTGATCTGAGCGAGTTCCTGGGATGCCTGCAGCCCTTTGCGGCGGAAACTAAATCGGGGACAGTTTTACCCGCCGCTGGCGAGGTAAAAGGAGGAAAAATTCAAGCGGTTAAAGGGCTAGGGGACAAGGTAGAGGGCAGGGTCGGAGACAGTGAAGTAACTCGCCTAGCCCTGCCCGATGGGCACCTGTTGAAATCGGCCGCGGAGTTCCTCGAAAAAGCAGGCCTAAACATCCGGGGGTACTCGGGGGCACCCGCCACCCGCAGGCTGACCACTGATTTGCCCGGAGTTATGATCAAGGTGATCAGGCCCCAGGACATGCCACTCCAGGTAGCAAATGATAACTTTGACCTGGCCATCACCGGCGAGGATTGGCTTAAAGACCACCTCTATCGCTTCCCCTCAAGCCCGGTAAAGGAAATCCTAAAACTGGGGTTCGGGAAGGTAACCCTGGTTGCTGTGGTCAGCCAAGATCTGCCCGCACGCGACGTCCATGAATTGAGGGACCTGGTCACGGGAGGTTATATTCCCTCTCTCAGGGTAGCTTCGGAGTATGTGAACATCGCCGATAAGTATGCCCGGGATAATCACCTGGGGCGCTTCAAGATAATCCCCACCTGGGGGGCGAGCGAGGCCTTTCTGCCTGAGGATGCCGACCTGCTGATCGAAAACACCGAGACCGGTGAGACCCTGGCGAGGCACAACCTGGCGGTTATAGATACCGTCTTTGAGTCCTCGGCATGCCTTATCGGACACCGGGACACTCTTTCCCATACCTCGAAGAAAGGCGGAATCGAACGTATAATAGATATTATCAGGAAGGGCTGCTAAAAGTAGAAAAAACGCCAGATTGGTAATTTCCCCACAGACTCGAATAATAGGATAAACTAGAAAAGATGCCGTTACTTTATCTTCACCTGAGCATTGCCCAGGAGGCAGCAGAGCTGATGCATCATCCCGTAGTAGACCTGAACATGGGAGGCTACCTGGTGGGAACCATCTCGCCCGATGTACACCACATTAGCGGTGTCTCACGAAGCGAAACTCACTTTTTCGACCTGGACAAGAAAGAGTATGAGAGCGGGACACGTCTGCTGTTTGAAGCTCATCCCGACCTTGCCCGAGGGAATAGTCTGGATGCTGCAACGAGATCTTTTATTGCTGGCTACCTCTCCCACCTCATTGTCGATGAGGTCTGGATTAAGGATGTCTATCGCCCTTTCTTCGGCAATTTATCACCGCTCGGCGGGGACCCGATGGCTAACGCTCTCGACAGGCTGCTCCAGTTCGAGCTTGACCGAAGGGAAAGGGAGGATAAAGCGAAGATGGCAGCGATTCGGGCTGAGCTCTGCCAGTGGGAGCCACGGGTAAATATCGATTTTCTGGCGACCACTACCCTGCGCCAGTGGCGGGACTTCGCCTGCGCCGCGATGGCCCGGGAGGTAAAACTGGCCGATTTTCCACCATTTGCCCGAAGCTTCCTTCTCCCCAGCAAAAAGATCGATGCTGAGCAGCTAGAGCCGTTCCTTTTATCAGTGCCGGATAAGCTGGATTGGGCTATTCAGCATGTTACCCCCCAGCGGCTCACCGCCTTCCGGGGGAAAGCCATAAGCCAGTCTGTGAAAGCGGCCAGGGAGTATTTGGGTGAAGATAATTAGTGATTTTCAAAAGGCTAAAGCTGTATTGCAGCGTGCCACCTTTGACCTAGGTGAAGCCCCTCTTGAGGTGAAACGAAGGATAAAAGAGGCCTTCGCTATTGAACTCACCCCTGAGGAGGCGGTGGGCCGGATCATCGCTGCGGTGCGAGATAAAGGGGATGCAGCCCTGCTGGACTTTACCCGGAGGATTGACGGAATAGCGCTGGAATCTCTGGAGGTAAGCGGGCAGGAGCGCCGCGAAGCCCATGGAAAGGTGGATCGGGAGCTCATCGCGGCGCTTAATATCGCTGCGGAGCGGGTGCGCTCATTTCACCAGACCCAACTGCGACACAGTTTCATGCAATTTATGGAAGGCGGACTGGGGCAGACCGTCCGCCCCCTAGAGAGGGTAGGCATCTATGCGCCCGGCGGCACTGCCTGCTACCCATCGACGGTACTAATGACGGCGATCCCGGCCCGGGTCGCCGGGGTGGAAGAGATCATCCTCACCACTCCTCCTGCAAATGGGGGCTATGTCCCCCCGGCTACCCTGGTGGCAGCAGATATAGCCGGGGTAGACCGGGTTTTCAAGGTGGGGGGTGCTCAGGCCATCGCCGCCCTTGCCTATGGCACCGAGTCCATCCCTAGGGTGGATAAGGTCTGCGGGCCAGGCGGACTTTTCGTGACCCTGGCTAAGCGCATGGTCTTCGGCGCAGTCGCTATTGATGGCCTCGCAGGGCCCACCGAGACTTTGATAGTGGCCGACGACTCCGCCTCTCCTGACCGCTGCGCTGCCGACCTTCTGGCACAGGCGGAGCACGACGTACTGGCCACCGCAATACTGATTACCACCTCCTCCAGGCTGGCTAAGGCTGTGGACAAATGGGTGACACGCCAGCTCGAAGGGCTGGAGCGGTCCCAAATTGCCCGCCGCTCTCTGGAGGGAAGGGGCAGGATAATCGTGGTAAGCGATATGGAGCAGGCGATTGAACTGGTTAACATCTATGCTCCGGAGCACGTCTCTTTAATGGTTCGCGATGCCCCGTCATATATAGAACGGATCCGCCACGCCGGGGCTATCTTCATCGGCGAAAATTCACCCGGGGTGCTGGGTGACTACGTTGCCGGGCCGAGCCATGTTTTACCTACGGGAGGAACTGCCCGCTTCTGCTCCTCCCTCGGGGTGGGCGATTTCCTAAAGCTCACCAGCATCATTTCTTTGAGCGACGAGGATGTAGAGGCGCTGGGTCCTGCTGCGTCGACCATCGCCGTAGCGGAGGGGCTCACCGCCCACGCCCGAGCCGCAGAGCTAAGGCTGAAGAAGGGTGGTAAATGATGGGCGATATCGCAAGGGGGAGGGGGCAAGGTGGGGATATCGAAAAAATGATGCGGGGCGACCTATTGGGACTCAAGGCATACCAGCCCATCATACCCCTCGATGTGCTAAGCGAACGGGCTGGTGTCCCCACCGAGGGGGTGATAAAGCTCGACGGCAACGAGAACCCCTATGGCTGCTCGCCGAGGGTAGGACGTGCCCTTGCCGGTTACCCCTTCTATCACATCTACCCCGACCCGGAGCAGCGTGAAATACGAAAATCATTAGCGGGATATGTTGGGGTGGATGCAGCACATATCATAGCCGGCGCCGGCAGCGACGAGCTCATCGACCTCATCCTGCGCCTCTTCCTCAAGCCCGGCGATGGCGTTATCAACTGCGTTCCCACCTTCGGTATGTACCACTTCTGCACCGAGATTTGCGGTGGTAAGGTTAGCGAAGTACCCAGGGACAAATCCTATGCCATCGATATCACCGGTGTAAAAGAGGCTGTAAATGAAAAAACCAAGGTCATCTTCGTCACATCGCCAAATAACCCCACGGGGAATATCACCCCCCAGCGCGATATACTGGAGCTGGTTAAGCTGGGTAAGGTTGTAGTGATCGATGAGGCATACTATGAATTCAGCGGGACCACCGTCGCCCCACTGGTTCCCCAGTATGAAAACCTGATCGTGCTTCGCAGCTTCAGCAAATGGGCAGGGCTCGCCGGGCTGCGCATTGGCTACGGGATATTCCCTACCCTGATCGCAGAACAGCTCATAAAGATCAAGCAACCTTATAACATAAACCTGGCGGCTCAGGTTGCGCTTAAGGAGTCGCTTGCCGACATCGAATACCGCAAGGGCACGGTGCAAAAAATTATCTCAGAACGGGAGCGTCTTACCCAAAAACTCGGCGAGCTCAAGTCTCTAAGGCCATTCCCCTCCCAGGCCAATTTCATCCTCTGCACCGTGGTTAAAGGGGATGCCCGGGTGATTTACGAGGGGCTGCAGAAAAGGGGCATCTTCATCCGCTACTTCGACACCCCACTCCTGAGAAACTCGATTCGCATCAGCGTGGGCAAGCCGGAGCACACCGATGCCCTCATTGAAGCACTGAAGGAGATGTGCTAATCTAAGAGGAGTCCATTCCTACCTTGGGTTGGGTAGGCGCAGTGTATGATGCTTAGCTGTGCTCGTGGAGGGAAGACATGGCAAGACAAAGTGTGAAAAAAAGAACAGCTACCATTACCCGTGAGACCGGAGAGACAAAGATAAGTATTGAGTTCTCCCTCGACGGCAGGGGGAAGTTTGAGATCGTGACCGGCAGCAAGATGTTCGACCACATGCTGACTCATATTGCCCAGCACGGTTTATTTGACATAACTATTTCAGCCTCGGGCTGGGACCAGCACCACGTGGTGGAGGATGTGGCCATATCACTGGGCCAGGCGTTAAATAAGGCGCTGGGGGATAAGAAGGGCATTACCCGCATGGGGCATGCCATCGTGCCGATGGATGAGGCGCTCGCCCTGGTGGCGGTTGACCTTTCCGGCAGGGGATATGCGGTGATAGATGCGTCTTTCAAGAGGAAGAAGATAGGTGACCTGGAGAGCGACCTGGTGCGCCATTTCCTGGATACCTTCGCCCTGGAGGCAAAGATGAACCTCCACGCCAAGGTGCTTGCCGGTATCAACGACCATCACAAGGCAGAGGCTATCTTCAAGGCGCTGGGGCGGGCGCTGGATAGCGCCACCAAGATCGATGCGCGGCTCAGTGGCAAAGTGCCCAGCACTAAAGGGGTTATTGAGGGCTAGACCTCTTCTGTCTCGAATCTGAAATCCTCGATTGCGCGAGTGGCCAGGGGCTTCCCAGTAAACCTCCTGTACCTAATCCTCGACCGCTCACTCGACGATTACAGTATCATCGTGTCTGTAAGCGGGGGAACAGCAGCACAGGAAAATGAGGTCCGAGCCACCGATGTTCCAAATCCTGTGTCTCTTGCCGGGGAGAATAGCAATGCCGTCGCAGGGGCAGACCTCTCTCTCCTCATCCTCGATCTTCATCCTGCCCCTGCCCTCGAGTATATAATATATCTCCTCAGACTTGGGGTGAAAATGCTCGTCGGTTGTAATGCCCGGTGCTAACCTTGCCTCCGCCAGGCTCTGATTCTTTATAGAGGAGTTTGCCGGAGCCAGGATCTCCCTTATCTCTGAGTTATCCTTGGTTATGAAGGGCTCTACCCCGTTCCGGTTTACCACTTCCATATTAGAGCTCCTTGCCGGTGAGCCGGCGATACGCCTCCCGATACCTCTCGGTGGTCTGTGCGATTATATCATCAGGCAGCATCGGTGCCGGCGGCTCCTTATTCCAGCCAGCCTGGACGAGCCAGTCACGTACCGGCTGCTTATCGAAGCCTGGCTGGGAGCGCCCCGCCCGATACTGGCTCGCGTCCCAGAAGCGGCTGGAGTCGGGGGTTAGAAGCTCGTCGATCAGTATTACCCTGCCGTTTACCAGGCCAAACTCCACCTTGGTATCGACGATGATGATGCCACGCTCCAGAGCATACTCGTGGGCGTAGCGGTATATAATCATGGTCTTCTCCATCAGCTCCTCTGCCCGCTCCTCCCCCAAAAGCCGCCTCATCTCATCGAGGGTGATCGGCTCATCGTGCCCTGAGTCCGCTTTTGTTGTTGGGGTGAAGATAGGCTCGGGAAGCCTTTCGCTCTCCGCCAGCCCCTGGGGGAAGGGAACACCGGAAACGGTGCCCTTTTCCCCGTATTCTGCCCACGCCGCGCCGGAGAGGTAGCCCCGCGCCACGCACTCGATGTCGATACGCTCCGCCTTCCTCACCACCATGGAGCGGCGTGCCACGTAGTCAGGGAAGGAGTAGTAGCCAGAGCAGACCTTCTCCCCATATGTATCATTGAGCCATTGGGCATCGTCCACCACCGCGATGAGATGGTTGGGGACAATGTGCTCTGTCTTCTCAAACCAGAATGCGGAGAGCTGGTTCAGGACCATACCCTTGTCGGGGATGCCGCAGGGAAGAACCGAATCGAAGGCGGAGATGCGGTCGGTGGCTATCAACAGCAGGCTATCGCCCAGGTCATAGGTATCCCGCACCTTCCCCCGGTAGAATAGGTTGGACAGGTTGGTTTCAAGTAATAGCTCCATCGTTCCTATATCTCTGCTCGATTACTTCTTTCGTCGCTTGGCAGGAAATGAATCCTCGGTACAGTGAACTTTCTCCCACTTACCCTCTTCATTCTGTTCCCGTACCTCATGCAGCTTTTTTGTCTCTTTATTGCTCGTTCGGTCGATTTCCAGTCTTTCCTCAGCTCTCTGCCCAGTCTGCCCTGCTCGCTTCAACTTTAACTTTAACTTTCTCTCGACAAACCCTGAAGGGTCTTTTGCTTTAAGCTTGAGGGCCTCGTTGCCCACTCCCCCATCACCAACGAGATTATTACGATCTCTCGAACCACATTTTGGACATGCCTTGTCCGACACTTTTAGTTTTACGCCACAACTTCCACAAAAGGTGTCAGCCACCGCTCCGCCTCCTTGTCATAGTCATAGACCAAGCCCAACATACCCTTGCCCTACCCCAGCCCCAGGCGCTCGAAGATCGTATCCACATGGCGCAGGAAATAGCCATAGTCAAAAATGCCCTCAAGCTCAGATTCTGCTAGGTGCAACAATCCCAGCACCATTACATCTCTCGCAGGCGCGCCCTATTACTATCGTATGAGCTTCTTTTCCCCACCCGTTACACTTTGGACAAATTACCCATCGTCGCAAACGGTCTTTGAGCTTACCCCTCCCCTTGCATGTAGGGCATCTCTTCCAAGACCAAATAATTGGTGGTAAATATTTGGGGCCATTTATTGCCCCTACACCTTTGCAGTTTGGGCATGTTATCATCCATTACCTCTCTTCATCACACCCTACCCCAGACCCAGGCGCTCGAAGATCGTATCCACATGGCGCAGGAAGTAGCCGTAGTCAAAAATGCCCTCAAGCTCAGATTTGGAAAGATGCTTGCCGACATTGGGGTCGGCCTGAAGAAGGTCGAGGAAGCTTACCCTATCCTGCCAAGCCTTCATTGCGTTGCGCTGCACCATCTCATACGCGTCTTGCCGGCTGAGTCCCTTATCGATGAGTGAGAGCATCACCCGCTGCGAGAAGACCAGCCCCCTGGTCACCTCCATGTTCTCCTTCATACGCTCCGGGTATACCCGCAGCCCCTTTATGATATAGATAAAGAGGTAGAGGACATAGTCGAGCACCAGGCAGGAGTCGGGGAGTATGATTCGCTCGTTGGAGGAATGGCTGATGTCCCGCTCGTGCCACAGAGCGATGTTCTCAAGCGATGTAAGGGCGTGCCCCCGCACCAGCCTCGACAGGCCAGAGATGCGCTCGCAGAGCTCGGGGTTGCGCTTGTGGGGCATTGCCGATGAACCGGTCTGCCCCTCCTCAAAGGGTTCCTCGGCCTCCAAAGTCTCGGTCCGCTGCAGCCCCCTGATCTCGGTGGCGAACTTCTCCAGTGAGCTGGCGATAATGGCCAGCGTGGTTACAAACTGTGCATGGCGGTCGCGCTGCACAATCTGGCTTGATATCGGCGCTGCCTCAAGCCCCAGTTTGGCGCAGGCTATTTTTTCGACCTCAGGGGTCACTGTAGCATAGGTGCCCACAGCTCCCGAGATCTTGCCCACCGCGATCGCCTTTCTCGCCGCGGCAAGCCGTTCCTCGTTCCGCTTCATCTCCTCGACCCATAGGGCGAGCTTCAGGCCGAAAGTGGTGGGCTCGGCATGAACGCCGTGGGTGCGCCCCATCATTATGGTATGCCGGTGCGCCACCGCCTTCTCCTTCAGATCCACGATAAGCTCGGCGATGTCACGAGCCAGGATGTCCGATGCCGCCACCAGTTGCAGGCCGAGCGCTGTGTCTATAACATCAGAGGAGGTAAGCCCGAGGTGAATGAAGCGACTCTCCTCCCCCAGGCTCTCCGCCACTGCGCCAAGGAAGGCGGTCACATCGTGGTGCGTCTTTTTGAGTATCTCATCGAAGCGTTTAATATTAAAGCGAGCTGTTTTTATCCCGGGGATAGCCTCACTGGGTATGGCCCCTAACTCCGCCCAGGCCTCGCATACAGCGATCTCCACCTGGAGCCACTTCTCGAACTTGGATTCGTCGGACCAGACCTTTTTCATCTGTGGCCTTGAATATCGCTCAATCATCTTTTTGCTCCTTTTCGAGCTTTACGCTGCCTGGACTGTGGCTCCCCGTTTCCTTGTGATAGGCTTCGCCGGTATTCTTCATATGTTCCCTTTATCTTTTCATGCTTTAGCGCGAGAATTGCAGCAGCGAGGATTGCGGCGTTCTCAGCACCATCGATGGCAACACACGCCACCGGCACCCCAGCGGGCATCTGGGCCATGGAGTAGAGGGCATCTACCCCCAATAGCTCGCTTGTCCCCAGGGGAACCCCGATGATAGGCAGTGTAGTCCAGCTGGCGAGTACACCGGGAAGATGCGCCGCTTTCCCCGCACCGGCAATGATCACCTCAATCCCTCGCCGCTCGGCCTCTAACCCGTACTCCCGTGTCTTTTCCGGGTTGCGGTGTGCGGAGATGACCGAGACCTCATACTCGATACCTAACTGCTGCAGCATATCCAGCGCTGGCTGCATCAATGGCTCATCCGATTTGCTTCCCATAACCACGCCGACTAGTGACATATCGAAGCTCCTATAAGAAGATTAAGTGCAGACCGGCCATGTTCCCAGCAGGGCATGCCAGGCATAGCTCCAGACGCGGTCGCTCCTACTCGCTAAATCGAAGTAGAAGCGCGGAGACCAGGCGAAAAGGTTTAGCAGGACCCGTCCTACCTCAAGGCTGGGCATTAACTGGTCATCCACAGCCCGTTGGTAGCTTTTTAGATCAATCGTACCAGACCGCAATGATTCGGCAATTACCGGGGCCGCAAGCTGGGCGCTCCTGATTGCATAGTAAATGCCCTCCCCGGTGAGGGGGTGAACTAAACCGGCAGCATCGCCAAGCAATAAAGCATTGCCTCGCTGGATAGCCATGCCCCGCCTTCTGAGCGGCATGAGGTGCCCGGTGAAATCGTCGATGTCGTTTTTTCCCAAGTGGCGGAGCAGCCGTCCCAGGTACTGTTTAAGACTTTTGGATAAATGAAGCGGTCCTCCCACCCCGACCGACAGGTGATCCCTCTTGGGGAAGACCCATCCGTAGCCGCCCGGTATTTGCCCGATATCCAGGCCTATAAGGGAATCCCAATCGGCCAGTTTATCCTGGGTTACATAGACTTCGTCCTCGAGGGCGAGGCCAAGTTCGAAATCCCTGATCATGCCCAATCTCCTGCCCACCGTCCCTCTGGCACCATCGGCTGCGGCGACAACTTTAGCGGTTATGGGGCCTTCGGCAGTCAGCACCCTGACCCCGGAAGCTGTCATCTCAAGTTGATCAGCCCGCACGCCATCGCTTACAACCGCGCCCGCTTCCTGAGCCTTCTTAACGAGGAAATGATCGAATCTGCTACGCATCACCATGTAGACCAATGGTTGCTTATGCCGCTTAATGCACTCATCGCTTAGTCGATAGGTGATCCTGGCCCCGTAAGCTATCCCTTCGGTCACCGCGCCAATGTCAAAGTCGAGCAGGCTGGCGGCCCTGAAGGTTATACCACCGGCGCAGGGCTTTTCACGGGGTAGCTTCTCCTTTTCCACTATGAGAACTGCTAGCCCCCTGTGGCACAGCTCACGACCCAGCGTGGCGCCAGCAGGACCGGCACCGACTATTATTACATCATAGGAGCTCATGGGGCCACCCCTCAAGCCCCGATGTCATGGCGATAATGGCAGCCCTCAAAATGAATGCGCCGTATATTGCTATAGACCCTATCACCCGCTTCAGCGATGGTTCCACCCGTGGCAGTAACAGTAAGCACCCTTCCGCCATCTGTATATATTTTGCCCTCGCTCTCCCTGGTTCCGGCATGAAACACCAGGATGTCATCTTCAACTTTGTCCAGCCCCCTGATGGGGAAGCCTGTTTTGTAGCTACCGGGATAACCACCGGATGCCATGACCACCCCAACACAGGCTTCATCGCGCCACTCAATCTGAGTCTTGTCCAGACGCTCGTCGAGCACCGCTAACATGATCTCCACAAGATCGCTCTTGAGAAGCGGGAGCATCACCTGGCTCTCGGGGTCGCCGAAGCGGGCATTGAATTCCAGTGCCCTTGGCCCCTCTTCCGTCAGCATGAGCCCGGCATAGAGAACGCCTTTATAGGGCTTGCCCTCCTTTGCCATCGCCCGCACGGTGGGTTCGAGTATGGTATCTCTCACCCTGTTTATCATCTCCCTACCGAAGAACTTCGGCGGACTATAGCTACCCATACCGCCGGTATTTGGACCCTTATCGCCATCGCAGGCCCTCTTGTAGTCACAGGCAGGCACCATAGGAACAACGGTCTTTCCATCGCTGAAGGCAAGTAGGCTCACCTCCTTACCTTGAAGACACTCTTCCACCAGGACCTGGTCTCCGGCCTCACCGAAGATGCGCTTCTCCATTATATCGGATAGCGCCGCCAGTGCCTCAGCGGTGGAACCTGCCACAACGGAACCTTTGCCCGCTGCCAGCCCGTCTGCCTTTACTACAATAGGGATTTGCTGAGTCTTGACATAATCTTTGGCCTCGGCAAAGGACGAGAAACTCCTGCTCCTGGCACAGGGGATACCATATTTTTGCATCAGCCCCTGGGCGAAAACCTTGCTCGACTCGATCCTGGTCGCCTCTTTGCTGGGACCGAAGACAGGAATGCCACGAGCTTGAAAGAGATCGACGATACCTGTGGCAAGCGGTGCTTCAGGGCCGACTACGGTGAGATCGATTCTTCGTTCCTGGGCTACTTGGGCCAGGGACTCAAGCTCTGTAGGTTTAATGTCCAGGTTTTTTGCGATGAGCCCAGTCCCCGCATTTCCCGGCGCAATATAGATCTCCTCAACATTGGGGCTCTGACCGAGCTTCCATGCCAGGGTATGCTCCCTGGCACCACCGCCGATGACCAGCACCTTCAGCAATTATTCACTCTCCGGCGGTATGCTCCTCACCTTACGCGTCGAGCGCAGTCTCAGAATTGCCAGCCATGCCGCAGCCATAAAAACAGCGATAGCAACATAGTACCACGAATCTGTGATAAGCCCAAGTTTCTCCCCAGGGTCACTATAAAGCACTTCGCTTACTATACCCGCCGCAAGACATCCCAGTGCCACAACCCCCAATATGTACGATAATACTGTCTTCCATGCCCATGTTTCCATCTATAATCAACCCCTTTTTAGCCAGTTATAGCCCCTCTTTTCTAAACATCTCAGCCTGGAGTGGGTCGAGCTTCCGAATGAGCTTGGTAAGCTCGACAACGTGCTCCTTTTCCTCGTCACGAATGTGCTCCAGGACCTTTGCTGCCTCTTCGTCCGCTACGGTGTCGCTATGCTCTTGATACTGGTTGATAGCCTGAAGTTCCCCGATCAGGTCCTCTCGCAGCATCTCCAGATCCAGCTCCGGATCTGCCTCATCCTCATAGTCGGAATCGTATGTCATTTATCGCCTCCTTTTCTTACTCCCATTCTATAGTTGACGGCGGCTTTGATGAGATATCATAAACCACCCGGTTAACCTGGGGAACCTCGTTGACGATGCGGTTTGAGATACGCGCCAGCAGGTCGTACGGCAGGCGTGCCCAGTCGGCGGTCATGGCATCCTCCGAGGTAACGGCGCGTATAGCAATGAGATAGCCGTAAGTGCGATAATCACCCATCACCCCAACGCTCCTGGTATCGGTCAGGACAGCAAAGCTCTGCCAGAGCTGGCGGTATAGCTTGGCCTTCTTGATCTCGTTCATTACGATCCAGTCGGCAGCCCGTAGTATCTCCAGCTTCTCCCTGGTTACCTCACCGATAATCCTTATAGACAGCCCCGGCCCGGGGAAGGGCTGGCGCCATACCATCTCCTCGGACATGCCCAGCTTGACCCCCACCTCTCTCACCTCATCCTTGAACAGGTAGCGAAGCGGCTCTATAAGGGAAAGCGTCATCTTTGTCGGCAGGCCGCCCACGTTGTGATGGGTCTTTATCTTCGCCGAAGCCCTGCTCTCAGAAGTGATGCTCTCTATAACATCAGGATAAAGGGTCCCCTGAACCAGCAAATCCACCTTCCCCAGCCTGGCAGCCTCTTCCTCGAACACCCGGATGAATTCCTCCCCCACCAGGCGACGCTTCATTTCAGGATCAGTAACCCCCTCAAGACGCTGGAGAAACCTATCGGTGGCATCGATGGTAATAATGTTCATCCTCAGGTTCCGCTGGAAGGTATTGATGGTTCGCTCCGCCTCCTCCTGACGCAGCAGGCCGTTATTGACAAAGATACAGGTTAACTGATCGCCGATGGCACGATGAACTAACGCCGCCGTTACTGCAGAGTCGACACCGCCAGAGAGGGCGCAGATAGCACGACCCTCACCCACCTGCTTCCTGATCCTGTCTATACTCTCTGTGATGAAGCTGCCCGGGCTCCAGTTACCGGTGCAGCCGCAGACACGGTAGAGGAAGTTCTTCAGCACCTCCTTCCCCTGAGGGGTATGTACCACCTCGGGGTGAAACTGTATTCCAATGATCCCGTGATCATTGCCCATGGCCGCGACAGGGGAATTTTCGGTATAACCTAGTACGGCAAATCCGGGGGGCATCTCCACTATCAGATCGCCGTGGCTCATCCAGACCGGCATGGAGGGTGGCAAGTCAGCGAAAATGGGCGATTCCACATCACCCTGATGCAGGATAGCATGACCGTATTCACGCCTGGTACCCCGGGCAACCCTCCCTCCAAAATGATGAGTGAGCACCTGCATTCCATAGCAAATACCCAGTATGGGGAGATGGCTTTCGTATATATGGCTAGGGGCAAGCGGTGCTCCGTCGTCATAGACGCTGGCTGGACCACCGGAGAAGATGAACCCCCTGGGCTTTATGGAGGCTATCCTTTGCCAGTCGGTATCGTAGGGCAATACCTCGCTGTAGACCTGGCATTCCCGTACCCTGCGGGCGATGAGCATGCTGTATTGCGAGCCGAAGTCGATTACCACCACCGCCTCCCGTTCCACCTCGGGTTCCCTCTCCACTACAGGCTTCTCGCCAGCCTTCTGCTTGGCGATCTCTAGATATGTGGAAACCTCCAGGTCATCGCTGGTGGTTACCCGAAATCCTTCCTCTTTCCTATCCATAGCACGCCAAATCCTCGACCAAAGCTTATCACTGTGGTATGCTTTTATCAATAGGCGTTATGCTTTGGTCATCCGACGTTATACTTTCGTCGCAAATGGATATAAGAGGATTGAATTTTTTATTCTTATCGATTAATTCATTTTGTGACAGATTGGCATAGTCTTGAGTCATCTCTAAGCTGGAGTGACCCAGTATCCTCTGTAAACTAACCGCATCGCCACCCTGCGTTATCCAGTTACGCCCGAAGGTGTGCCGAAGAGTGTGAGGACTCGGTCGTATACCCTCTATACCTGCTTAACAAATCTGTTAATTGCCTTAATTAAAAATATTACATCGCCTTCTAATCACAACAAATCACGGGCTGATTTCCGCATTTAAATGAAACTAAAGAACTTCAGTTAAGTAAAGGAAACTAAAAGGAAATTGATAATTATTTACGCCCATGCTATAAATGTTAATGTGAATCCTCAGTATTTCCTACAAATGTGATTTTGGTCTTTTGCCAGGTGCCTGCCGGCAAATTGGCCCTTTAAGTAGCGTATAGCCGCTCTTTTTAAAAACTTAAAAAGGAAGGGGGTGAGATCAAAATGGCAACTATGTTTGCTGCAGTCGTGGACCTGCTCTTAGTCGTTAAGCAGATGTTATTGGATATAGTTGGTATGCTGCTTGGCAACGTGACGGATCTGCTCAACTCGACGGTAAGCCTGCTAGGTATACTAGCCGGAGTACTTTACGACGTCGAGGCCTTGCTGGAGAAGGTCATAACAATGTTGATCTCGTAAGAGCATCACGATATAAAGTATCGCAAAAGAGATTTGCAAGGAGTGGGGGCCTCCAAATGAGGCCCTCATTCCATTTTCAAACCGCTTCCGGCCACAAAGCACACTCTTCATTGAATTGAGCTGCCCCAAAGTCCGTCTTGGTTATCCTTCTAACGCCTATCACGCCGTCCTACGAAGGTAATATGGATATGGCTCTGGATACGTACTCTGTGTGACATTACTGAGCAACTAGGTGAATCACCCCTCAGCGAGCGGAGGAGTATCTGAAAGCCCTTCCAACATGCGTAATTGGAAGGCGTTCTCCTAGTGGGTTTGATATTCAGTGGTATATATCTATCTCTCCAGCACTGTGGAACTTCATTGCCTAAAATGCGCTTCCTGCACTCGGGTACCCCAGACCAGGTGGTACTTAAGGTCAAAAACGTTATACTTCGTCTTTCTGACCCCCATGTTAACCCGCCAGAACCGAACCCATAGTTAAAACGGAACCCCATTTAGCAAATCATAAAACCAAACTGTAGAACTTCAGTTAAGTAATGTCAATTAATCAACTTAATACTCACATTAAACTCGAATAAGAGGACGATTTTATAGCTATAATACAAATATGTATACAGCCTTAATTAAAAACATATGTTTACTCATGAATTATGCATCATTAATGGCTAATCAGGCCACAAATTTTTCTTTTGTGCACGCTCCGAGTAAAAAAGCCGCATGTTCAGCGGGAGATGCCGTCCAGCCTGAGCCGGGCGCCTCGGCTCAAACTGGGGGCTAGATGTTACTCCTCCTCTTCGTCAGCCTGCTCAACCAAATCATCGAAGACCACGGCAGGAATATGGATGTCTTCGGGGTCAGCACCGAGCTTCTTGACATCTTCCCACAGATGTTTCAATCCAGAACGCGAGCGGTATCCGCTCTACCCTTTGCTCCAGGGCTTGCCTGCTGCGAAAAACGCCCTCATTCCTGCCGAAAAATGAGGCTAGTGCTTGCTTCGTGTTATCGGTGATTAACAAGGCCCTCACTCCTGCCTTTGTTTTTGGCCCCCAAGCTCCTTGCCTAAACTTTTTGCACTCGTAGCAGCTACAATGCTGCCTACTGGGTATCTCGATATAGCCTTTGTCCCAGTTAACCCAAGTTTTCAAGGTGTGTTGAACCTCGCCAATTCTCAGGCCAGCGAACAAAGGTAAGCGTACTACCAGGTGATCGAGTTCATCACGGCACGTACTAAGTAGCTGCCTCGCTTCCTCGGAGTTTAGCGCATCATCCTTGCTGCTTCTTAGCGTTGTTGGCACAATACTCCTTCTTGAGGTTTAGAATTGTCAGCCTCAAGGCTGTTCGCCAATCCAATTAGCGATTGTGATACGTGGTCGAGAGCTATTCCAATTTCACGAATGTAGTGGACAGGGCTTTGGCATGTGGCATAACACTGTGATATACTGGCGTCAAGATGGAAAGGAAGATACATCAGGCTATAGAAACACTGAAGAATGGGGGGATCGTCGCCTTCCCCACAGATACCGTCTATGGGCTGGGTGCTAATGCCTCTAGTCATGGCGCCATCTTAAGGATTTATGAGGCAAAAAGGAGACCGCGCCATCTTGCCCTTCCCCTGCTACTCGCCGACGTGTCCCAGATTCCGTCCGTGGCCAGGGATATGCCCGAGATTGCATGGCTGTTGGCGAAGCACTTCCTACCTGGGGGTTTAACCCTTGTTTTGTATAAATCTCCATCAGTATCGAGCCTGATCACGGGGGGGAGCGAAAAAATTGCAGTGCGGGTGCCGGCTCACCCTATTCCTATCGCCCTACTGGAGGGTCTGGACGCCCCCATCACCGGCACAAGCGCAAACCTCACCGGCAAACCCAGCCCGCTAACCACCCAGGAGGTTCATAACCAATTGGGAGACATGGTCGACCTCATTATCGATGGTGAATGTCCAGGAGGAGTCGTTTCCACAGTAATTGACATAACCACTGACCCCATCAGGATTCTCAGGGAAGGGGCGATAAGCAGTGAGGAGATCTCAAGGGTATGCGAGGCTACAGTAAAGGAGGGCTGATGCTCATCGCTATTGGCTGTGATCACCGGGGGCTGACTCTGAAGAAGAAAATTATGGAGCTCCTCCCGGAGTTGGGATACGAGTACGAGGACTTGGGCTGCTATGATACTGGCTCGGTGGACTATCCCGATATCGGGGGCAAGGTAGCTCAGGCGGTCGCCCAGGGGCGCGTGAACCACGGCATCCTGATATGCAGCACGGGTATAGGCATGAGCATGGTGGCCAACAAGTTACCCGGAGTCCGTGCTGCCCTCTGCCACGATACCTTCAGCGCACAGCGCAGCAGGGCGCATAACAATGCCAATGTCCTCTGCCTCGGGGAGTGGGTAGTAGGGGAGGGACTGGCCAAAGATATCGTCAAGGCCTACCTTGCCGCTGATTTCGAAGGGGGGAGGCATGCCGAGCGTCTGGAGAAGTTAAGGGCACTGGAGGAAGGAAAGCTTCCTTGACAAATTTCAGCCTCCATTGCTAATATGGCCTCATCTAAAGGAGACAAATACTGTAATGCTGGATAGCATCAATGATCCCTCTGACCTGAAGGGACTCACCCATCCCCAGTTGGAGCAGCTTGCCGCTGAACTGCGGAGCATTATCATTAAAACAGTGGATGCCAATGGCGGACATCTCGCCTCCAACCTGGGTGTTGTGGATCTCACCATCGCGCTGCATCGCACATTCAAGAGCCCCAGGGACAAGATCGTATGGGATGTAGGTCATCAGACCTACGCTCATAAGCTGCTAA
This sequence comes from Dehalococcoidia bacterium, assembly GCA_035528575.1. Classification (NCBI taxonomy): domain Bacteria; kingdom Bacillati; phylum Chloroflexota; class Dehalococcoidia; species Dehalococcoidia bacterium. The sequence goes on from DATKYK010000028.1 coordinate 29,832, forward strand.
CCGGGCGCAGGGAACGCTTCGCTACTATTCGACAGTACGGGGGTCTTAGCGGATTTACCGATCGTGAGGAGAGCCCTCATGATCCCTTCGGCGCCGGACACGCCTCGACATCGCTCTCCGCAGCACTGGGTATGGCGATTGCCCGAGACCTCGCCGGTGAAAAATACCACGTAATTGCAGTCATAGGTGATGGCTCCATGACCGGTGGGATGGCTTTTGAAGCCATCAATCAGGCGGGACACCTGGGCACCAGGCTCATCGTGGTGCTCAATGACAACGGGATGGCGATCTCCCCCAGCGTGGGTGCCCTATCCCGGCTCTTTTCAAGGCTGAGGCTTGGCCGCCGCTACTATCGAGCCAGGGTGGAGGCCTCACAGGTGGTTACCAGGCTGCCCTGGGCAAACTGGCTTCGTCTGGTGGAGGAGAGGGTTAAGAAGGGCGTTAAGGGTATGATAATTCCCTCCATGTTCTGGGAGGAACTGGGCTTCACCTATATTGGACCGATCGATGGTCACGATCTAACCGAGCTTGAAGACACCCTCGCCCATGCCAGAGACTACGCACGAAGGCCTATACTGGTCCATGTGGTTACCAGAAAGGGCAAAGGGTACCTTCCTGCTGAGAATGATGCGGTCGCTTTTCACGGCGTGTCCCCAAATCAAGGCAAGAAGGCAAACGCCCCTTCCTATAGCCAGGTCTTCGGCCAGACCCTCCTTCGCCTGGTCAGGGAGAATCCCAAGATAATTGCGGTCACCGCGGCGATGCCCGAAGGTACCGGGCTAAACCCTCTCGCCGCCGAGTTTCCCAGGCGATTCTTCGATGTAGGCATCTGTGAACAACATGCCGTTACCTTCGCCGCAGGGCTCGCTACCCACGGTTTTATCCCCGTTGTCGCCATATACTCCACCTTCCTCCAGCGAGCCCTGGACCAGATCATTCACGATGTATGCATCCAGAACCTACCGCTTATCTTTGCCATCGACCGCGGGGGAATTGTGGGCGAGGATGGCAAGACCCACCAGGGCACCTTCGACCTATCCTACCTTGGCATTATCCCCAACCTGGTGCTCGCATCGCCTAAGGACGAAAACGAACTTCAGCACCTTCTCAATACCGCGGTGAGGGCAAACCGCCCCTTTGCGCTTCGCTACCCCAAGGGCCCAGGACTGAACGTGCCACTGGATGAGGTATGGCAGGAACTCCCTATTGGGAAGGGGGAGGTACTCCGGGCGGGAGAGGATGTCAGCATTCTCGCTATCGGGGCTACCGTGGCCCCTGCCCTTGAAGCGGCCAATAGGCTGGCTGACAAGGGGATTGAATGCACGGTAGTTAATGCCCGCTTCGTAAAGCCCCTGGATTCCTCGCTTATTCATGATGTTGCTCGTCGCACCAAGAGGGTGGTCACCGTGGAGGAGAATGCCCTCTGCGGCGGGTTTGGCAGCGCGGTTACCGGGCTTCTGGCAAGCTCCCATACATCCGATCTTCGGGTAGAGCGTATCGGGCTACCTGACGAGTTCGTGGAGCATGGCCCTCAGGAAGTACTCCGTGCCAAATACGGTCTGGATGCCGACGGTATCGCCCAGCGGGTTATTTCGTCATTTCCCGAGCTCAGTCCTCCAATGAAAGTTAAAAATAGGTCAGGCCTTTAAGCAAACAGGGGTTCTTGCTTCATGAAGCCTTGCGTAAAATTCGTAAAAGGGAATCAGGTGCTACTTGCGCACCTGACTTTTTTATTTTACCGGGTGTTAGGCAGATTAATCTGATTATTAAAATCATGCCGATATATGAATCGAGTTAAAAATACTGAGAGCTATCATCGAGGCTTTGGCTTCGAAATCTAATCTCGACCTGAAGAAGTGAAAAAAACTAAACGAGTGTGAAAAATGAAACTGGCGATCACTGGAAAGGGAGGCGTGGGAAAGACCACACTGGCAAGCCTGCTGGCACGCCTCTACGCCGCTGAAGGAAAGGCTGTGCTGGCGATAGATGCGAACCCCGACGCCAATCTCGCATTGGCCCTCGGTCTCCCACCGGGTGAGGCGCGTCGCATCAGCCCCATCGCTGAGATGAAAGACCTGATAGAGGAGCGAACCGGAGCTAGGCCGGGGAGCGAGGCTCCCTTCTTCAAGCTCAACCCCAGGGTTGATGACATCCCTGAGCGGTTCTCGGCGAAAATAGATGGGATCAGGCTACTTATTATGGGCACGGTGAAGACTGGGGGAAGCGGTTGCATGTGCCCTGAGAGCGCTCTGCTTAAAAACCTGATAAGCCACCTCCTCCTAAGGGAGTCCGATGTGGTAATTATGGATATGGACGCTGGCGTGGAGCACCTCGGCCGGGGAACGGCACAGGCAATGGATGCCTTGATCATCGTCGTAGAGCCGGGGAGGAGGAGCATCCAAACGGCGGAGGCGATCGGGAGACTGGCGTCAGACCTGGGCATCAAGAGGTACTATGTCGTGGGTTCTAAAACTATTAGCGACGCCGACCGCCGTTTTATTACCAAGAGCTTGCCCGATTTTGAGGTGCTCGGCTTTATAGGTTACAGCCCAAAGATCAGGGAGGCCGATCTGAGCGGGGTGAGCATCTTCGATGCTGACCCGGAGGTAGTGGCGGAGGTGAGAAGCATAAAGGAAAGGCTAGAGCGCAAGGAGGCGAAATGAATAAAAAAACCGTCAGGGACATCGATGTCAGCGGGAAGAGGGTTCTGGTCCGAGCTGACCTCAACATTCCATTGGATGAGGAGACCGGAGCAATCAGCGATGACACCCGCATTCGAGCAGTAATTCCCACTATACGATATCTCATCGATAGGAAGGCGCGGGTGATCCTCTGCTCTCACTTGGGGCGTCCCGAGGGAAAGGTAGTCGATGAGCTGAGGCTAGCTTCGGTTGCCGGGCGACTCTCCGAGATTCTAGGATCGCCGGTGGAGATGGCAACGGATTGTATCGGCCCACAGGTGGAAGAAGTGGTGGGGAGGCTCAAAGAGGGAGATGTCCTCTTGCTGGAGAACCTTCGCTTTCACCCTGAGGAAGAGAAAAATGACCCCGGCTTCGCCAAAGCGCTGGCGCGACTGGCTGACATCTATGTAAATGATGCCTTCGGTACTGCCCACAGGGTACACGCCTCCACTGTGGGTGTCGCCGAGCATCTGCCCGCGGTCGCTGGTTTCCTCATGGAGAAAGAGATAGATGTTATGTATAAGGTGCTGAATGATCCAGTTCGTCCCTTCGCCGCTATCATCGGCGGAGCAAAGATAAACAGCAAAATCGGTGTTTTAGAGTATATACTGGATAAGGTGGATTCCCTGCTCATTGCTGGCGGCATGAGCTCCACCTTCCTAAGGGCTTTGAAATATGATGTCGGCCAGTCATCGGTGAAGGAGGATAAAGTGAGCTTGGCCCAGTCGCTGATGGAGAAAGCCGCCGAGAAGGGAGTTCATCTCCTTTTACCCAGCGATGTGGTGGTTGCCGATAGATTCGCCTCTGATGCCCGGTCCAGGACTGTGCCTATCGACAACGTGCCTGCCAGTTGGTATGTTATGGATATAGGGCCACGAACCATCGAGCTATTTGAGGCCAAGCTGCGTAAGAGCAAAACAATAATATGGAATGGACCGGTAGGGGTATTCGAGTTCCCTAAGTTCAGCAAGGGTACCGAGGCTATGGCGAACCTGCTGGCAGGTTTGGACGCTACCACCATAATTGGTGGCGGTTCAACCGCTGAGGCTGTAGTGGAGATGGGCTTCGCGGGTAAGATAACCCACGTCTCCACCGGCGGTGGGGCATCACTGAAGTTCCTGGAGGGAAAAACCCTGCCTGGGGTGGAGGTGCTGCAAGACAAGGAGAATGGATGATCGGGCTTGAGCAAATAAAAGAGATAGCCAGACCGACTCCCTCCAGAATTGTATTACTGGTTATCGATGGACTAGGAGGGCTGCCCCATCCTGAGACGGGCAAGACAGAGCTGGAAAGCGCTAAAACCCCTAACCTCGATCGGCTGGCAAGCGAAGGTATCTGTGGCATGATCGACCCGATCGGCCCAGGGATCACCCCGGGCAGCGCCCCCGGCCATCTGGCTCTATTCGGATACGACCCGCTAAAATTTACCGTGGGGCGCGGTATCCTTGAGGCTCTGGGCATAGACTTCGAGCTTAAAGCTGGTGACGTCGCTGCCAGAGGCAACTTCTGCACCATTGACGAGAGCGGCGTAATCACCGACCGCCGGGCAGGTCGTCTCTCCACCCAGATTTGCTCCGAACTATGTAGGCTCCTGGACAGGATGAATATAGATGGTGTGGCGATTTTTGTCTCGCCGGTAAGGGAGCACCGCTTTGTGGCGGTGTTTCGTGGGGAGGGGCTCTTGAGCGCGCTTCATGATTCCGATCCGCAGCAGGAGGGACTGCCACCAAGGGATGTTGTCGCTCATTCTCCCCAGGCTGAAAGGGCTGCAAGTATTGCCAATAAATTTATCTCTCAGGCAAGGGCTACCCTCGCCAATCGCCATCCCGCAAACATGGTTATGCTGCGGGGATTTGCCCACCATCCCGATCTCCCCAAGATGAGCGAGGTCTTCAGTCTCAAACCCGCAGCCATCGCCCACTATCCCATGTATCGGGGGCTGGCAAAGCTGGTAGGCATGGAGGTTCTCCCCACAGGAGCCACCATTGAGGAGGAAATTTTCACTCTGGCCGAACACTACGATGCCTACGATTTTTTCTTTCTCCATGTAAAAGAGGCCGACAGCGCCGGCGAGGATGGCGACTTTACACAAAAGGTCGGGGTTATCGATAAGGTGGATATGGCCTTGCCCCAGCTTCTGCACCTCGCTCCAGAGGTCATCATGGTTACCGCTGACCATTCTACCCCCGCAGTGCTGAAGGGGCACAGCTGGCATCCAGTCCCCTTTCTACTGCATTCTAAGTGGTGCCGCCCCGATGGAGTGGTGGAATTCTCCGAGCGTGCCTGCATTAGCGGGGCACTGGGGAGATTTGCAGCAACCGATGTTATGTCCCTGGCCTTGGCAAATGCCCTGAAGCTTAAAAAATTTGGAGCGTAAAGATGAGAACACCGATGATCGCAGGCAACTGGAAGATGAATACCACCCTGGCGGAAGCCTCAGTCCTGGTAAGGGAGATGAAGGAGGGGCTTGAGCGTGTAACGGGTGTGGAGAAGGTGCTCTGTCCCCCATTCATTTCCCTGTCTTTGGTCCAGGAGCACCTGCAGGGCTCATCTATCAAGGTGGGGGCACAGAATATGCACTTTGAGCAGCACGGTGCCTATACCGGTGAGATTTCACCCTTGATGCTTTGCGGAATTTGTGAATATGTCATCCTGGGCCACTCCGAGCGCAGGCAATACTTCGATGAGAGCAATGACATCGTGAACCGGAAGATTAAAGCAGCGCTCGATGCCGGGCTAACCCCAATCCTTTGCGTTGGTGAGCGGCTTGAGGAGAAGGAATCAGAAAAAACTGAGGAGGTGGTAACCAGCCAGGTGAGGGAATCGCTTCAGGGCGTCGAATCGCTAAACCGGATGATTATCGCCTACGAGCCGGTCTGGGCTATAGGAACTGGAAGGGCAGCGAGCGGTGAGGGAGCGAATGCTACCATTACTATAATCAGGAATACAGTGGCCGAGCTTGACAGCAAGCGGAGCGCCCAGGAGACAAGGATCCTATACGGAGGAAGCGTGACCGCTGCCAATATAGCCGAATATTTCGGGCAGCCAGAGATCGACGGTGCACTGGTAGGGGGAGCGAGCCTCAAAGCGGAGGAATTTGTATCTATCGTGGCGAAAACGGCAGCGATAAAGAAATGAGCCACCTTATAGCGATTGTAGGCCCCACCGCGGTGGGCAAGAGTTCTCTGGCAATCCATCTGGCGCAGGTCTTCGGTGGCGAGATCGTAAGCGCCGACAGCAGACAGGTTTTTCACGGAATGGACATCGGCACAGCCAAGCCAAGCCCCGAGGAGCGCGAACTGGTTCCCCACCACCTCATCGATGTAGTAGAACCGGACCAGGATTTCACCCTCGCCCTCTATCAGCAGATGGCAACCAAGGCAATCCAGGATATTCAGCGTCGGGGCAGGCTGGCACTCCTAGTGGGAGGCAGTGGGCTTTACGTGCGGGCGCTGTTAGGAGGCTTCAGAATCCCCCATGTCTCCCCGGATGCCGAGCTGAGGCGTAGCCTGAAGCAGAAAGCGGCAGAGGAAGGCTATATGGCGCTCTATGAGGAACTAAAAGGGGTCGACCCCACTGCGGCTAAACGGATAGACCCCCGCAATGTGCGCCGGGTAATAAGGGCGCTTGAGGTTTTTCGTTCTATCGGGCTCCCCTTCTCCCAACTCCAGGGTAGCTCGCCTTTTTTACCAAACTATCGCACTATAACAATCGGGCTTACCACCAGCAGAGGGGATCTATACCGCAGAATCGATTCCAGGGTTGATACTATGATGGAGCAAGACCTGGTTAAGGAGGTCAAGCTGCTGCTGGAGCAGGGCTACTCTCTCGATCTACCCGCGATGTCGGGTCTGGGCTATAAACAGATCGGTCAATACCTTAAGGGGGAGTTGAATCTGGCTGAAGCGGTACAGAAGATAAAAAACGAGACCCACCGTTTCGCCCGCCATCAGTATGCCTGGTTCCGCCTCAATGATGAGGCAATCCAGTGGTTCCATGTGGGACTTGGTATGGAACAACTGGTTCAGAGCCTCCTTCAAGGATTCATTCCTGAACCAACAGGTGGTGAACTGGCATGAGCCAGGAGAACGAATATAAGTCAATGAAAAGGACAGGTTGTTGCAAACTCAGGATTGAATTGACGGACCAGCCGAATAGAACGAAAAATGAAATTTGCTAAGCTGCAGGCAACAGGCAACGATTTCATATTGATCGAGGACGGTAAGGAGCGCGATTGGTCGTCGCTGGCAAAAGCCATGTGCCATCGCCACTTCGGCATCGGCGCCGATGGCCTTATCATTTTGCTCCAATCAAAGGTTGCCGAACTGGGGATGCGCCTTTTCAACCCGGATGGCTCGGAGGCAGAGGCCTGCGGTAATGGTCTGAGGTGCCTCACCAGATATGCTATTGAGAGGGGAATACTCGCCGCCGGGGAGTTTACCGTGGAAACGCTGGGAGGTATAAGAAAGGTAAACTCTTGTGGAAACCTCATCCAGGTAAATATGGGAAAGCCCGAGTTTAAGGCGGATGAGATACCAATGTGCATCGAAGAGAATCTTGACATAATAATAGATTACCCCATTACGGTTCAGGGCAGAAAACTCCTTTTGACCTGTCTTTCTATGGGGAATCCACACGCCGTCTGCTTCCCGGATGATCCGGTGGCAGACTTTCCTCTTTCCGCACTGGGGCCAGAGGTGGAAACCCATCTACTTTTCCCCAAACGGGTAAATTTTGAGGTAGCAAATATTCTGGATCGGAAAAAGGTGAGGGCCAGGGTATGGGAGCGCGGGGTAGGGGAGACCCTTTCATGCGGCACCGGTGCCTGTGCGGTGACAGTAGCAGCCCGACTCCACGACCGCGTTTCTGGCGATGTCGATATAGTGTTACCCGGAGGCGTACTCACAGTTACCTGGGATGGGGTTGGGGAGATGATGCTCAGCGGATCTGCGGATCTGGTATTTTGGGGTGAGTGGCCTGAATAGGCGTGGACATATCGTTTACAGGCAATTAAAATAGTTGGAGGTGTAATTATGGACGAGAGTTTGACTGAGAAAATCAAGCCCAGCGCTAACCTGCGCGGCGATGATTTGAGTGGCACCGACCTGTCTGGTGCAATGCTTATACAGGCTGATATGCTGAATTGTGACCTCTCCGCGGCAAACCTATCCGGCGCCGACCTGAATGGCGCCGATCTCACCGATGCCGACCTTTCGGATGCCAACCTCACCGGTACCAATTTAACCCGCGCCAGGCTCAGGGGCACGCTCTTCTGCCATGCCGATCTCACCGGCACCATATTAGCCCAGACCGACCTCGAGGACGCAGACTTCAGCGGGGCGAAACTCGATGCGGCAAAGCTCGACATTTCGGGTGCCCGGGCTTGGCAGCAGGCGAGGTGGGATCCGCCGGTGCTCGAGGTACTGAAGGAAAGGTTTGAAAAGTAGGCCTTAGTTCGATAAAATGAGAACCGCCAAGCGCATTGAGAAACTGCCGCCCTACCTTTTCGTCACTATTTCCAAGAAGATAGCAGAGAAGCGGGCTCAGGGGGAGGATGTGATAACCCTAGCAGTGGGTGACCCGGATATCCCCACCCCCAGGCATGTCATCGAGCGGTTGTGCCAGGCAGCTCAGGACCCACAAAATCATCGCTACCCCGAGTCAGAGGGACTTCCCCAGTTCCGAAATGCCATTGCCCAATGGTATGAAAAAAGATTCGGCGTGACCCTCGAACCCGATAGGGAGATACTTCCTCTAATCGGCTCGAAGGAGGGCATCGGGCATATAGCACTTTGCCTCATCGACCCCGGGGATATCGCCCTGGTCCCCGACCCAGCCTATCCGGTTTACTCCATAGGGACCATGTTCGCCGGCGGTTCTTCATACTATATGCCGCTTACCGAAGATAACGAATTTTTACCCGATTTGGACCGCATTCCGGCGGAAATTGCCCGAAGAGCGAAAATACTCTGGATCAACTATCCCAACAACCCTACGGCGGCGGTGGCAGATCATGAATTCTTCGAGCGGGTGGTCGCCTTTGCCAGAAAATATGACATCGCTGTCTGCCATGATGCACCCTATACTGAGGTGGCCTTCGACGGCTACCGCCCGGTGAGCTTTCTCGAGGCCCATGGGGCCATAGAGACGGGGGTGGAATTTCACTCCCTATCCAAGAGCTACAATATGACCGGCTGGAGAGTGGGTATGATGGTAGGAAATGCGGGGATAATCGATGCACTGAGGAGGGTAAAGTCTAACCTCGATTCGGGGATTCCCCAGGCGATCCAGCAAGCCGCCATCGAGGCACTAACCGGGCCGCAGGATTGTGTGACGGAACATAATACGATATATAAGCGCCGCCGCGATCGCTTGCTACAGACACTTAACCAAATAGGACTAGAGGCCAGACCCCCCAGCGCCAGCCTATACATCTGGGCCAGGGTTCCTGTTGGATATACCTCGCTGGAATTCGCCACCTCGCTACTCGAGGATGCTGGGGTAGTGGTTACCCCGGGCATCAGCTACGGAAAGTACGGGGAGGGCTACATCCGACTCTCCCTGACCGTTCCCGACCAGCGCCTGGAGGAAGCCCTAGCGCGGCTCCGGGCGTGGCACAAGCAGGATTTGACATAAGGAGATAGCTATCGCCAGGAATACCTCTCCCACCCGGCCATCAATTGAGCGAGCCTTTTTGGTAGGAGTAGAGGAAAAGGGGGCCAGAAATACCTGGTCTGTGGAGGACTCCCTTGAGGAGCTGGCCCTACTGGCAGTTACCGCCGGTGCTAAGGTGGTGGGGGCACTGGTGCAACGCCTGCAAAGGCCAACGCCTGCCTATTATCTTGGCAAAGGAAAATTGGAGGAGCTCGCCGCGCTCAGGGAGGAGGTAGGGTATGACGTGATCCTTCTAGACGATGAGCTCTCACCGACACAACAGAGAAATCTGGAACAGGCTCTCGAGGTCAAGATCATTGACCGCACCGCCCTAATCCTGGACATCTTTGCCAAGCGAGCCCGGACCCACGAGGGGAGCCTTCAGGTGGAACTGGCACAGCATGAGTATCTCCTACCTCGCCTGGTGGGACAATGGAGCCACCTGGAGCGTCTCGGCGGTGGCATAGGCACCAGGGGACCTGGCGAGTCACAATTGGAGACCGATCGGCGCCTCATCCGCCAGAAGATCCACCGACTCCAAAAGGAGATCGAGGGGGTGAGGAAGCATCGTGCCCTTTATAGGCGTCAGCGCACCCAGAAAGGCATACAATTTGTAGCCTTAATAGGTTATACCAATTCGGGAAAGAGCACCCTGATGAACTCGCTGAGTTCTGCCGGTGTATTTGTCGAGGACAAGCTCTTCGCCACCCTCGACCCGACCACCAGGAGGCTAACCCTCCCCAGCACAAAGGAGGTTCTGATCACCGATACTGTAGGCTTTATTCAGAAGCTACCCCACATGTTGGTGGCCGCCTTTAGAGCTACCCTGGAGGAACTTGAGGAGGCCTCCCTGCTCCTACACATCATCGACATAACGCATAAAAATGCTGTGGAGCAGAGCGTAACGGTAGAGAAGATACTCGCCGAGCTGGGGTTAGGGGAAAAACCAAGGCTCTCTGTCCTCAATAAGGTGGATCTCCTCGTCCCAAGCGAGGATGATATCGGCGAATTCGCGAGATCGATACCGGACAGAGAGTCAGTAATGATCTCGGCAGCTAAGGGATGGGGTCTACGCGAATTACTGGAGAGGATCGAGCAGATGCTATAGAGAAGTGGTTCGCACAATAGCTATTATGTAATATAGTATATGTTGTGTAGTTAAATTGTTGACATAATATCTCATTTTTTATAACGCCTCCAAGAATTTTTTTTGGTACAATTTTTCATTGACTTTTAATCATGCAGTAACTGACATCTTCCCCTTGTCCGTAAAACATCACCCAGGCTTAGCAGGAATAAGCATCACGTCGCCGCAGTAACTTCCTTATAAAGCGACCATGCTCACTATTTGTAACACGGACTCCCTGAGTTGCGACCCACGAGATATTATTACTGGTAAGGCCTTTCTGAGGTAGTAGCTTGACATGTAGTCTCGGTTTCCTGAGCAACTTCATATATAACAGTAGAAATGAGCCCAGCAATAATGCCACCTAGTATAGTCAAGAATATATTCATGCTGCCTCCTTGCCATTGTTGGAGGGGGGAGACTATAATTATAGCACATGGCAGCTTTCTGCCATGAACCGGTGATGTTCGGAGCGAATATGAACAATAGGCGAAGTCTAATGCCCACCCTACTGGTACTGGTACTAATCGTCCTCTCCTTTGGAGCAGGCTTTGCCTATTCCCAGTTGCTGTACACCACACCAGAACTTCCTGATGAGTTCAACGCCTTAAGGGATACTTGGAATATACTGACAAATGATTATGTCAACAATGAGGCTCTCGACCCTGAAGAGCTAAGCAAAGGGGCTATTGAGGGGATGCTCGATGCTTTGGGCGACCCCTATACCTCCTATATAGAAAACTACGATTTAGCGGTGAGCGATCTACAGGGCTCCTTCGAGGGCATCGGGGCGGTCATTTCTGTAGAGAATAGCGAGCTGACCGTGGTCTCCCCTATCGCCGGCGGTCCAGCGGAGCGGCAAGGGGTGAGGAGTGGCGACAAGATCCTGAAGGTCGACGGCGAGCCTACCTCGAATATGAGCCTGATGGAGGCGGTACTAAAGATACGGGGTGAAAAGGGTAGCACGGTAACCCTGCTTATACTGCACCAGGATGAGAACACGCCGGTGGAGATCGAGATCATCAGAGAGGAGATCATGATTGACAGCGTTTACCTGGATATGCTTCCCGACGATATCGCCCACCTCCAGATAACCTACTTCGCTGAGACAACTCCAGGTGAGTTCACCACGGCTCTAAATAATGCTCTGCAAAGCGACGCGTTGGGTATTATCCTCGACCTCAGGGGCAACTCCGGCGGTTACCTTTACGTCGTGGCAGATGTAGCCAGCGAGTTTCTCGACGGCGGCATCGTCCTATATGAAGCCGATAACGCTGGGGATATAATAGATGAGTGGACGGCAAGCACAGGTGGACTGGCTACCGATATGCCCCTTGTTGTTCTTATCGATGGCGGCAGTGCTAGTGGCAGCGAGGTGCTCGCCGGTGCGCTTCAGGATCATGGCCGCGCCACGCTCATTGGCACCAAAACATTTGGTAAGGGCAGTGTTAATGTCCTTCACAAGCTTAGCGACAACTCAGCGCTTTATATAACCACCGCCCGGTGGTTGACCCCGAACCGTTACCTGATAGAGGGGAAAGGAATCACACCGGATATTGAGGTGGAAATCACCGAAGAAGACATCTCCAGCGGGCTGGATCCGCAACTGGAATCTGCCATCGAGTATCTTCAGGATCAATGATAGAGGGCGCCGATACGATTTTTCTATCCTCTGTGACGCTTGGCAGTTTTTCCTTAAGAGCGAAATAATCAAGGCTAAGCTACAATAATCGCAAGCAGTATATTAGTTACCCATTACTATAAGCTATAGCTCTATCCCATAATGGCGAAGGAACATTCTGGGAGCAACCCCCCTACTGCGTCAAGATAAACTGTTACCGAAATGCTTTTAAAACACTTGCTATGTGTGGTAAAATATAATATGAAGACAATCAGCTTTAATCGCAAAGCATACCATGACTATACCATTCTGGAAAGCGTTGAGGCCGGTATTGTCCTTACCGGAACTGAGATTAAGTCGGTTCGAGCGGGACGGGTAAACATCCGCGATGCATATGCCCATCCCCAGGGCGGTGAGTTATGGTTATTCAATGCTCACATTGCCCGATATGAAGCGAGCAGCCGCGACAATCACGAACCGACACGCCCGAGGAAGCTTTTACTTCACCGAAGGCAAATCAATGAGCTTGCCGGTAAGGTGACGCAAAAGGGCTTCACAATAGTGCCCTTAAAGCTGTACATTAAAAATGGAGTCGCCAAGCTAGAACTGGGCCTGGCCACAGGAAAGAAGCGTTATGACAAACGCGAATCCATGGCCAGCCGCCAGGCAGAGCGTGACATGGAGCGCGCTATGAAGCTGGCGAAGCAGAGGTTTTAACATATTTTGGTGACTCTTAATAAGATTCCCTGATGAAGCAAGAAAATGGGGACGAGTGGCTTCGACAGGGGAGGAGCGCTACGGGATTGCAGGCCGAGGTGCCATTAATCTCGCTAAACAAGTGGCAACAAAGTAACTGACGAATACGTCTACGCTAGCTAAGCGAGGCACGTTCCTCCAACCTCCCTCGATGGGCTGGGGAGAGCGACGAGCAGTCGAGGTGCGGCAATCCAGACGTCGATAAGGGTGGTCAAAGAGATTATCGACTGGCTCAATTGTACTCGGCCGGCAGAGTACGTTGTGTGAGAGCAAAGAGCCGACTAAGCCTGTAGCACATCCTGTAGGAACCTTTTCTGGACGGGGAGTTCGACCCTCCCCCGTCTCCACCAATGACAATAAATAGAAACGCTAGCCTTTTACCGCTAGCGTTTCTATTTATTTGGAGATTATGCAAATTTGACGGACCCTCGATCTCCCCGTCTAAATCACACCGAAATTCCCTTTCTTCATCAATATTTAGAAACCAAGGATAGAGAGCCAATTGCCATCTCAACAAAATAACGTCCTTGAAACTGAGTCAGGGTGTCTGCCTGTCGAGCTCATAACCCGAAGGTCGTTGGTTCGAATCCAACCCCTGCTGGCAAGGGAATGTAAAAAGGCAGGGTGTTTCTATTAAAAGATTACCCTGCCTTTTTGTTCGCACTGGGAGTGTGAGAGCGTTTTACGTAGTAGGTACTCCCTCTTGGACAGATGCCTTTCCCGAGCTACTAACTGCATGATAGAGTGAAGCGAATGCGAGACTTACCCACATAATCGATATTATGATTCCTACACAGCAGCAGAGCAGCCCGGCGATACAGATAGGAATTGACAACAAGCCGATAAGGAACACTTTCCACGCATGCCCACCTGTCATTCGCCAACTCTCCTCAATCGCTTCCATTACCGCCATTTTTCTGTCTACCACGAGGTAGGGTGTGAAGGCTAACTTACAGGCAAATATTATTCCTGGTACTATTAAAAGCACAAACCCAATACCGATGATAACACCAACTAGTAGACTCGCCAAAACAGCATTCCAGTAGTTACGAAAGGCTTCAAACATATCTTTTATCTCAAGCTTGTCCCCCCTCGCTGCCTTAAGATAGGCAAATGTTACACCATATTGCACTGGCCCATTAACTAAAATACTGTAGACAAATGCAAGAAAGCTTAATATACCCACGGCAGCAGCACCCTGTGCCCATCCATACATTCCGGTGGGGATGCCAATGATGAAGCCAATGATACCTATTACGAACAGCACTAGGAAATACTTCCAGAGTTGTCGCCATCCGTTCGCATAGGCCGAACCTACCCCCGGTGCCAGGGTAACAGAGTTCTTTTGGACGTTATTATTCTGCATATCGACAGCCCTCCTATTAGTCTTTCTCCGGTACGAAAAACTCCTGCATGGTTAATACTGTAGCTGATGATTTCAAGAACTATATATCACGATGGTAGGCTTGTCAATATGGCGCCATTCGTTGGTTCGAAACCAACCCCCGCTACCAAGAAAATGGGAGATCAAAGAAGCGATTGATTGGTCAAGGCTACTTAAACACCACTGCCAAGGCCCGCCGCTCTCGAAGGTTATGGAATATAATTTCGGTAGGAGGGAGATGGGACCTCCCCCTTCTCCACCAATATTATGTCAAGCAGCACTGGCTATTCGTAGCTGGCGCTTTTTCATTCAGTTAAGATTTTCATGACATTTACATCATGTTATTGGTAGGCATAAGACCAGGACTTTTGACATGATGATAGTAGTTAGGGTTCAGAGTTTTGTGTATATAGAGAGATTCAAACAGGTTTTCCCTGAGGATAGATTGCGTCTTCCTCGAGTTCAGTGCCCAATGGCTTTTAATGTTTCCAGATCCTGCGCTGCCGTTACCAGTCGTTCTATATTTGCTGCAGTTATTTGCTGCCCGTAGTTGATAGGTGGCGTTATCAACCATCCAATTACCAGCCCCCATATCACAGCACGCCTGTACATTTCCCAGGCTGATTTAAAATCTGGCGGCGAAGTCACACCATTCTGTTTCAACTCTGCCAGGTATAACTCAATGAATTCGCGCTCATGTTTCCGGCGCACTTCTGTATCCAGCCCTGTAATCAATAAGTAGGTTAAATCATGGGCCCAGCATCCCCTGATCATCAGCTGCCAATCCAGTAGTCCAGCCTTCCCGTCAGGCAGGACGTAGGTGTTTCCGATATGTGGATCACCATGTAACAAGGTCGTCGGCTCTTGCTCTAGAAGTTGTTGAACTTTCCAAAGTTTGGACCAAAGAGCTTTTATAGTTGTACGCAACGAACTAATAAGTTCAACTTTGAATTCATCTTTCGCCATACGCCTTTCCAGATATTCAAATCCTTTAAGCTTGAATACTTGAGACATACCTCCACTACAAGGGGTAGACAGCCAATTGAGATCAGTTAATAAACGTGGACTCATCCAAAATTGTGCATGTAGTGAGGCTAGGGTTTTTACGAGATACGTAATCACGGAAAGACTGATCGGTATGGTGGCATTAGGAAAACGAGCACCGCGTACCCTTAGGTCCTCCAAAATCACGCCAAATTGCCCGGTTTGCTCGTCGAATGCGCTTCCATAACTCTGCGGTGTTTCGATATCCAGAGAAGACCGTATCTTCTGGTAGAATCTGACCTCATTTAGATACATCACGTCTGGCGCATGGGGGAACATCAGCATGGTTTTAATCACAACGCGGTCTGGCAGATCGCACTGACAACCAGGTGCATATTCGAGGTTCATAACCACTCTATCCGCTGTAGAGACAATCCCCTCACCGAATTGTTTAATTTCGATGATGTCAAATCCCCTTATCTTGACTCCGGGCCTTTGCTCTGCAAGTAACCCAGTGAGTAACTCAGGGGTAATGTCTTCTACTCTTGAGGGAAATACAGTTGTTTTCATGAATCTAGCCTGATTAGACCTTAATGATATTACTATGGCCACATTATAGTATAATTATTCGTCTCAGTCTCCCAAATTACTATATCTTTCTTGCATTCTAACCAGTCAAATGGCATGGTTACAAGTGAATCCATGTATATAAAAAGGCTGATATCATGATCAGAAGGCAGTGATTCGTGATTTTGTATCTACAGAGGACTAAAAGCGGTTTGGACACCCCAACTTGGTGAATGACGAACAATTTTCTTCTTAAGTATCACGGAACATCATTGCTAGAGCATGATGTTCAGCTAATCGATTGAGGATTGTACGGGGAGACGTAGTTCGACCCTCCCCCGTCTCCACCATTATGTAAAGAAGCGTCAGCTATTTAAGGCTGGCGTTTTTATTATTTATATGCGGAAGGGTTGCAAAATATATTGTTCCCAAGTATTGTATATTGTGAGTTCATAGATAATATGCTATAAACCGGGGTACATGGAGTAGATAAGAAGGCCCTTGGAGCAAGAGAAATGAGAGAGGAGGCAGTTTCAATGGAGGAAGCGGTCATAGTTGATTATCTGAGGTCCCCCTTTTCCAGGGCGAGACCCGGGGAGCCGGAGAGGGATATATTTAATAGCTTGAGAATGGATGATGTGGCTGCAATGCTGGTTAAGGAGCTCATCAAGCGAACAGGCGTCAAGCCAGAAGAAATAAGTGATGTTCTAGTGGGAACCGCAATGCCCATGGGTGAACAGTGGGTCTATGGGGGAAGAATGATTACCTTCCTGGCAGGCCTGCCGTTTACTGTCCCAGCCCAGCAGATAGACCGGCAGTGTGGCTCCTCAATGTCCACCATCCACCAGGGAGCCATGGAAATAATGCTCGGATATTCAGACCTGGTTATCTCCTGCGGAATTGAACACATGACGCATAATCCCATGCTTGCTCCCGGCGTTGACCTTAGTAAAATTATGATATCACCGAACTCCAGGCTCTTTACCGAGAAGGAGTATAAGAAATATGATATCTGGACGAGCGTTCAAATGGGGCTCACCGCGGAAAAGCTGTTTGAACAGACAGACTTCAGCAGAGAAGACATGGATAATTGGGCGCTTGGAAGTCACCAAAAGGCCGCGAAAGCACTTGAAGAGGGGTTTTTCACAGGGGAGATAATGCCAGTCGAAGTAACGATGCCAGATGGTACGAAGAAGGTCATTGACCATGATGTAAGCATCAGGCCAGATACGTCCCTGGAGGCACTTGCCGATCTAGAGCCGCCTTTTAAGCCGGATGGCCAGATAACTGCAGGAAACTCCGCTCCTATGAATGATGCTGCTACTGCGATGATTATAATGTCAAGAGAAAAGGCGAAGGAATACAGGCTTAAGCCCTTGGCGAAGATCGTATCGATGGGGTGGGCAGGTGTGGACCCGACCCTCATGGGATTAGGCCCCATCCCTGCGAGCAGGATAGCTCTAAAGCGTGCAGGTCTGGATGTGAAAGATATTGATTTCTGGGAGATCAACGAGGCATTTGCCATGGTGGCCATTAACACTATAGAAGAGATGGGCATCGATCCAGCCAAGGTAAACGTGAAAGGTGGAGCAATAGCAATTGGGCACCCTTTGGGGGCAACAGGGACACGGCTTGTGGGTACGCTGGCCCGGATACTTGCCTGGGAGAATGGCAGACTCGGGCTTGCAACCGCATGCGTTGGCGGAGGGCAGGGTATTGCGACTATAATTGAGAGGGAATCGTAAATTTACAGTTAAGGAGGAAAGGCAATGGATTTCGAATTTACAGAAGAGGAAAAGATGTTCAGGGAGAGCCTGCGAGATCTTCTGGAGCGGGAGTTTGCCCCAATAGTTAATGAAATGGATCGGAAGGGTCCCCTTACCAGAGAAGAGGCAATTGAGGTGATGCAAAAGTTTAAAAAGATAGGGATTGGCCTTGACCCGGAGGGCTCCAGAGAGTTAATCGGCAATCCTATGCTATTCGCCATATTTGCCGAGGAAGTTGGTGGAGTATGGCCAAGCATACTGCCACTTTTTGGCATGGGGGCTATTCCGGCGATGTTTATCCCGGTGGCCTCAGAGGCTGTCAGAAGCAGGTTGTTGCCAAGGCTCGAGAGCGGTGAGTTCATCGGGTGCTTCGCCGAAACGGAGCCGGAGGCAGGGTGTGATACATCAAACCTCAAGACCACAGCCGTTTTAGACGGAGATCACTACATTATCAATGGAAGTAAAACCTGGATAAGCAATGCAACGATTGCCGATACAGCGTTTGTTGCTGCAATAGATGCAACAACAGGTAAAGAGACTTTCTTTATAGTAGAAAAGGAGATATCTCCGTGGGAGACAAATGAGTTGCATAAGATAGGTTGGAGAGCCTCACCCACTGGCGAGATGTTTTTCGAAGATTGCAGGGTTCCAAAAGAGAATGAGATGGGAGCCATAATGGGTGAAGCCTTTAAGCTTGGCCCCAAAATGAAGAAGGTCTTGCCGGTATCGGACGGGTTTATGAAACTGTTAAGTACGATGTCTCCAGTTACGGCGTTACTCACCACGCCAAGAGCTGGAATGGGATTGGTATCAGTCGGAATAGCTCAGGCAGCTCTGGATGCTTCAATAAACTATGCGAGGGAAAGGAAGCAATTCGGCAAGCCTATTGGTAAGTTCCAGTTGATTCAAGAGATGCTTTATGAGATGAGCGTCTTAACCGAGACAGCCAGACTCCTCGGATATAAAGCTATTGATGCAATCGTCAAGGGGGATCCAGACGCCAGGAGACTCTCATCGATGGCTAAGGTGTATGGAGGTGAGGCTGCCGTTAAGGTGACATATAATGCAATACAGATTCATGGGGGCATGGGGCTTTCGGATGAGATGCCACTAGAGCGATACTTCAGAGATGCCAGAATAATGACGATTCCTGATGGCACCAGCGAGATGATGAAGTTGATAACCGGCTATACGCTGCTGGGTAAAGGATTCTCAGCATATGCCTGAGCACCATACCCTAGCTAAGTGGCTGGTAACTTCAAATATATGAGACTGCTGAAAAAGAGCTGCCCCGACGTATCGGGGCAGCTTTAAAAAGTCCCCCAAGATTGGGGGATTAGGGGGGTTCATAAAGAATTCTAAATGTCATTGCGAGCGCAGCGTGGCAATCCCAGTGTTGCAATCCCAACGCACCCCCCTGTCCTTGCGACCCTTTCCTGTCACTGCGTCCCTTTCCCGTCATTCCCGCCTCCCTTCTGTCATTCCCACGCAGGCGGGAATCCAAGGGAGTCCAGAGGGATTTCCCTCTGGTGGGGGTCTGGGGGTGTCCCCCAGCTGTAAAAAGTCCCCCAAGATTGGGGGATTAGGGGGTTGATTGAGACTATTTCGGCAATCTCTAATTGTTAAACAAATCGTTATCTGAAATAGCAAGTATTTAGAGAAAAAGGAGATTCTTCTGTGATTGAGAAAGGGAGAGCAGCAGTTTATTGTGGCCTGGGCCATCCCTTTGAGATCAAGGAATACCCCGTGCCCGAACCCGAGCCAGGGGCTATCCTTATCAAGGTGTCAAGAGCCAATATATGTGGCTCAGACCTTCATATGTGGCGTGGTGACATCGACCTCGCTGCCCTGGGAGCACCGCTACCGGCAATCATCGGCCACGAGATGACAGGCACCGTAGCCAAGCTGGGTGAGAGCGTCACCACCGACTCGGCGGGCCAGCCCCTGGCAGTGGGGGATCGGGTAGTTCACCGCTATTTCTACCCCTGCGGGCGTTGCCGGGCGTGCCTGAAGGGAAACGACGGCGCGTGCCTTATTGCCCCCCTCACTTATATTAGCCCCTGCGAGCAGCCCCCTCACTTCCTGGGCGTTTATGCCGAGTACTTCTACCTGCGCCCCAATCACACCGTTTTTAAAGTGCCTGACGACCTCACCGACGAGATGGTGGCTCCAGCAAACTGCGCCCTATCCCAGGTTATCTATGGCCTGGGGAAAGTGGGGTTCGGCTTCGGGGAGACCATCGTCATTCAGGGGGCGGGAGGCCTGGGCATATATGCAACCGCTGTGGCCAGGGACATGGGTGCGGAGAAGATCATCGTCATCGATGGCATCGATGAGCGCTTGAGGTTGGCAAAGGCCTTCGGCGCCGATGAGCTGATCGACTTGAGGGAGCTTAAGACCCCAATGGAACGGTCGCTAAGGGTAAAGGAGCTAACCGGAGGTTGGGGAGCGGATGTCGTCGCCGAACTCGTGGGCTTCCCCCAGGTTATCCCTGAGGGCATAGACATGTTAGGTAACGGCGGTCGCTACCTGGAGATGGGCAACGTCACCTTTGGAATGACCTATGAGGCTGACCCCTCCAAGCTGGTGACAGGAAACAAGAGCATAGTGGGTGTCATGCTATATGGGCCCTATGCCTTGAAGCAGGCCCTCGACTTCCTCAGCCGAACCAAGGATAAATACCCCTTCGACAAGATACTCTCTCGTTCCTATCCTCTGGAGGAGATCAACAGGGCCTTTGAGGAGCAGGATAAGGGACTGGTCACCAGGGCTACCATCATCCCCTAGGAGCCCATCGCACCAATTCCTTTTTTCACGCAGCCACACATTGACCGGGCAGTCCACCCTAAAGAGGATGGACGCAGCATTCGGTATCTGGGATTTTACCAAGCCGTAGTAAGGGGCTCAGCCTCAGTGGTTATAACCCCTTCCATCATCACATCGGCTACCTCATCATCGGAGAACCAACCAATCTCGCTCAAGACATACTGATTGTCCTGTCCCAAACATGGACCAGGCCTTTCTTCACTACCCCTGCCTGAAGCCCGGACTACTGCAACACCGTCATTAACTGCTCGCCACTCAGCTCAAATTCCATCTCTCATCCATTAAAAATATTTTTACAATTTTGATGCTAGGTCGACAACTTCCTAGGCCTCTCCGGAGTATTTCGACAGAATGCATCTCGACCCACCATCAGAAATTATCGGGCTTCAATTTAGCTTGAGGCGATCTTTATAAATGGCACAGGGAATTGACAATTTATCAGCATTTTGTTATTATAATAATGGACATAGGTTCATTACTATAATACGGAGTGGAGGATTTTATGCCTAGACCACCCAAATGGCGTCGAGTCGGTTCCATACCGGAAGTAACTTTCTTCAAGCCAGCGGGAATTCCAATGATACATTTGGAGGAGATACGCCTTTCAATAGAGGAAGCAGAAGCGATACGTCTGAAGGATTTGGAAGGCCTTGAGCAAGAAGAGTGTGCTCAGAAGATGCTGATATCACGCCCTACCTTTCATAGGGTGCTCGGATCCGCCAGGAAGAAGCTGGCAGACGCTCTGCTCAATGGCAAAGCTATTAGGATCGAGGGTGGTAATTTCGAGATGGCGATGCGACGCTTCAAATGCGGTAATGATGGCAAGGAATGGGATGTCCCCTTTGAGAACATAGTGTCCGGACAAATTCAGGTTTGTCCCAGTTGTGATAACCCGAATGTATATCCTGTCCATGCCCCGGGCTTCGGCTTTGCCGGCAGGAGAGGCCGGCGTCGGATGGGAGAGATGTTGTAGCGACATGTTTCATGTAGATTTAGATAAGTGCAATGGATGCGGCGCCTGCGTCGATGTTTGCTCCCAGGTGGCAATAAGCATCAGGGACGGCAAGGCCGCAATCGATCATATATGCTGTATTGAATGCGGCATGTGCTTCTCGGTATGTGCTGCGGGTGCCATTCAGGAGGCGGTACCGCAGGCCGCTGGAATGTATCGAGGATTAGATACTAACCTAGAAGAGAGGGAGGTGAGCAATATGCTTGCGAGAGGATGGTTTGGCAGAAGCAGAAGCTTTGGCATGGGCAGAGGCCTAGGCATGGGCAGAGGCCTAGGCATGGGCAGAGGCTTTGGCATGGGCAGAGGCTTGGGCATGGGTAGAGGCCTAGGCATGGGCAGAGGCCTAGGCATGGGCAGAGGCTTTGGTATGGGTAGAGGCTTTGGCATGGGCAGAGGCTTGGGCAGGTATTAAGCTGTCCGCTAAGAAGAGGCCTGGAAAATAACCGGGAGATTAGTTAAAGAGTTCGTAGAATTCAAGGAGGGAGGTAAGTGATGCCTGGATTTGACGGAACAGGACCACGAGGAATGGGCCCAATGACCGGAGGGGGTAGAGGTTTGTGCAGCTCCTGGGGAGGAGGGGCATCTTTCAGGCGCGGGATTGTCCAGCCTTACCCTAGAGTTCCCTATGCTCCATATTGGGGATTTGGGTCTATGCCCTACAGGTCAACTGCGCCGTGGGCGGCACCATTCGAGCCCCAGATAACCCGTGAGCAGGAGCTTGACTTCTTGAAGAAAAAGGCTCAGGCAACAAGGGAGCAACTGGAGCAGATCGAGTCCAGAATAAAAGGGCTCACCGCCGAAGAGTAACCTCGTAAAGAGGAGGTGTTTTATGCCAAACGGCTTTGGTTATAGAGGGGGGTGGGGTTTTGGATTCAGGGGAAGCTCTCCTCCCTGGCCCTACATTGGCCTGGGTAGGGGCGGACTCCCCAGGTGCGGGTACTTCCCTGCTGGAACACCGGTGGCACCCGGTTACGCCCCCTACTATGGAGCAGCTTGGGATATGCCCTATGCGGCCACACAAGGGACTACACCCTTCGCCCCGCAGATGACCCGTGAGCAGGAGCTTGACTTCCTGAGGAATGAGGCGGAGGCGGTGAGTGAGAACCTGGGGCAGATCGAAGCCAGGATAAGCGAGCTGGAAGCAGAGGGATAATAAAGGGAGGTGATTCATGAAAATTGCGGTTTCAGCGACAGGACCCGGCCTCGACGCCGAGGTTGACCCGAGATTCGGCCGTTGCCAGTACCTTATCGCTGCCGACACGGATACGATGGAGTTCGAGGCCACCGAGAATACCAATATCATGGCCGGTGGTGGCGCTGGGATCTCCACCGCCCAGACGGTAGCTAATATGGGCGTTCAGGTGGTGCTCACCGGTAATTGTGGCCCCAATGCCTATCAAACCCTCTCCGCAGCCGGGATCCAGGTGATAACCGGTGTTAGCGGTACTGTGAGACAGGCCATCGAGGGCTACAAAGAGGGAAGGTTTCAGGCGTTATCCGCGCCCAGTGTAGACGCGCATTTCGGAATGGGTGGCGGAATGGGCGGTAGCGGACGTGGCATGGGAATGGGAGGCGGTGGTGGACGTGGCATGGGAATGGGCATGGGTATGGCTCCAGCAGAGCCAATCCCCCAGCCGCAGAGCCCCGAGCAGGAGATGGAGATACTCAAGGGCCAGACCGAGATGCTGAACCAGCAGCTGGAAGCGATCCAGCAACGCATCGCGGAGCTGGATAAAAAGGGTAGCTAAGGAGGCAGATTGTGCCATTCTACGAATACCACTGTACCCAATGTGACGAGAGGTTTGAGGTTCGCCAGGCCATGGGCGAGGATGGCTCCAAGCTGAACTGTCCCAGGTGTAAGGCGGGAAATCCTCAAAGGCTCATCTCGACCTTTTCCAGTCCTGGTGCCAGTGGCTCGGCTGGTATGGGTGATAGCTGCAGCACGTTCAGCGGCAGCACCTGAGGGACAGGTAGATGACCTCGGAGAGAGTCAAAGAGCTGGAAGAGCAAATAGCAGACCTTAAGCATCGCTGGCCTCCCCACTCGGTTCCGCCACAGATGCTTGAGCGGCTCGATGAACTGGAGGAAGCCCTTAGGGAAGCCAAGAAGGCTGAGGGCCAAGGACAGTTGCGTTAATAGAAATACTGGAGGTGTTATTATGCCTGGGGGAGATGGAACAGGGCCGCCCGGTGGGGGTGGCCCGGGAACAGGAAGAGGCTTAGGTAGAGGCAGGGGTAGGATGGGGGGTGCACGAGCTGGCGCTGGCCCAGGAGGGAATTGTGTGTGCCCCAGTTGCGGTGCTACGACCCAACACCAAGTAGGGATACCCTGCTACAGCATAAGCTGCCCCAAGTGTGGCACCAATATGGTGAGGGGCTAGTTGATAATCTCCGTCGCCAGTGGTAAAGGGGGTACCGGCAAGACCCTAATCGCCACCAGCCTCGCACTGTCCCTGGAGAGTGACCTGCAGTTCCTCGACTGCGATGTTGAGGAGCCTAACGCCCATATATTCCTTAAGCCTGTTATAGATTGCCAGGAGTCAGTAAAAATCCCCGTACCTAATGTTGATGAGACCACATGCACATTCTGTGGCAAATGCGCTGAGGTTTGCGCCTTTAACGCTATCGCTGTTTTACCCAAGAAGGTGCTGGTGTTTCCAGAACTGTGCCATGGGTGTGGTGCCTGCTACTACCTGTGCCCAGAAGGTGCTATCAATGAGATAGGAAGGCCTGTTGGCATAGTGGAAACGGGTCATTCGGGACAGATTGAGTTCATCCACGGTAAGCTAAGCGTTGGCGAGGCGATGGCGCCGCCTATTATCAGGAAAGTAAAGGCTCATATCGACCGGCAGAAGACCGTGATCATAGATGTCCCTCCGGGAACTTCGTGTCCAGTGGTAGAGGCAGTACGTGGGAGCGATTTCTGCCTGCTGGTAACCGAGCCCACGCCCTTTGGCCTTAATGACTTGGCCTTAGCGGTTGAGGTCATGAGGAAGCTAAGTATACCCTGTGGAATAGTAATTAATCGCGAAGGGGTGGGAGACCGTAAGCTGGAGGATTACTGTAGCGAGGAGGGATTGCCCGTTCTGCTCCATATCCCGCTGGATATGGAGATCGCACGCCTTTATTCTCGAGGCGTTCCACTCGTAAAAGGTATGCCACAGTGGCAGCCGGCTTTCCAAGCTCTTTTCAAGAATATCTCTGAAATAGTATCGAAGCAATGTGCCAGGAGTAATGTCTGATGAATAGTATCAGTAGGGCAGGCCAAGAGTGGAGAGAAATTGGTATTAGTAGTGGGGATCATCTTAACAGAATGGTACAAATGTATGAAGAGCTAGGATTCGAAGTGAGCCTCGAGGAGGTTGAGAAGGTAGACCAGCAGTGTCTTGAATGCTATCAAAACAGAGGGGAAGTCGCTTATAGGCTTTATGTTAAATCAGAAGATAGGTTACACAGATGAAGGAACTTGTTGTATTGAGCGGTAAAGGGGGAACGGGGAAGACTACTATAGTTGCCTCCTTTGCCGCTTTAACAAAAGACAAGGTTCTAGTAGATTGCGATGTGGATGCTGCTGATCTTCATCTACTACTTCAGCCAGATGTTAAAAAAAGTGAGGAGTTTTGGAGTGGGAAGACTGCGGTCATTGATAAAAATTTCTGCACTGGCTGTGGCGTCTGTGAGCAGGTGTGCCGGTTTGATGCCATAGAGAATTTCAAGGTTGATCACATCCCTTGCGAGGGATGTGGCTTCTGTTTTCACGTCTGCCCCGAGAATACTATTAGGATGAAGGATAACCTCGCCGGACACTGGTTTATCTCCGAAACCAAATACGGCCCACTGGTCCATGCCAGGCTGGGGATCGCCCAGGATAATTCGGGAAAGCTGGTGGCGCTTGTCAGGCAGCAGGCCAAGGTCCTTGCACAGGAACAGGGCTTTAATTATATTCTCAGTGACGGACCGCCCGGCATCGGCTGTCCTGTCATCTCCTCGCTATCAGGAACCAACCTCGCGCTCCTCATAACTGAGCCCACTCTCTCGGGGATGCATGACCTTGAGCGGGTTCTCGGTGTATGCGGCCATTTTGGTGTTCCTGCCGTGGTTTGTATAAATAAATATGATATCAATGAGGAAAACGCAACCGGTATTGAGGAATTCTGCAGAGATATGGGTGTGGAGGTAATCTCGAAACTTCCGTTTGATAATGTCGTTACCGAGGCATTAGTTAAGGGATTACCAGTGGTGGAATACTCTACCAATGGGATTGCCCGAGAAGTAGAGTTGCTGTGGCAGAACATTTTTAGAGTGCTGGAAAATTAGATATAAATACCAAATATGAGTCTATAAAGATGCTTATAAGGAGGTTCGATTATGAGATATGCTCTACCCATGAGCAATGGCAAGGTATCCTCGCATTTTGGCCACTGTGAGCAATTCGCCTTGATCGATGTGGATGAAGCTGCTCGAAAGATCGTGAACAAAGAACTGGTTATTCCCCCAGAACACCAGCCAGGTGTGTTCCCTTCATGGCTGGCAGAAGAAGGAGTTAATATTGTCATAGCCGGTGGCATGGGCCCCAGGGCTCAGAACCTGTTCAGTGAGAACCGAATCGAGGTCGTTGTCGGGGCTGTGGGAGATGACCCGGAGGAGATTGTTCTAGCCCACCTTTACGGCACGTTGGCAACAGGCGATAACGTCTGCGATCATTAACATTGGTATTGGGCAACTAGGTATTAAGAAACTTTATTTGGACCACTCTAGAAATAAGGAGGACAATCATGCCGATTTATGACTATAGTTGTCGTGAATGTGGCAGGGTATCAGAGATGCTCGTGAGAACCTCTGAGGGTGAAGTAAGATGTCCCCATTGTGGCGGAGCCGATATGGAGCAGCTCGTTTCCGCCTCATACCGCATAAAAATGAATAAAGCGGAGCCGGGCACGACATGCTGCGGAAAAGAAGAGCGCTGTGAAACACCGCCGTGCTCCAGCGGTGAAGTTTGCAGGAGGAGGTGAAATGGACCCAATAGAAATTAAGCCATCATATTCCAGTATAGAAGTATCAGGAAAGTGCATTAAGTGCCTTACTGAGCAAAACCTTGGAAGTTGCCTCAAGGAACTTTTAAGGGGGGATATAGAGAACAAGGAAATCGGTGAGAAATATGAGGCTCTTGTAGCTTTCCTTAAATCACCCGTCTCAAGAAAGCTAAGCGATGTATGCGAAAGGTATCTTTCAGAGGGGAAGGAGGTAACGGCCAAAATATATTTCTGGAAGGGTAAACCAAAATACAAGATAACATTATCTTAGCCATATTTAAATGGAAAACGGTATGAAGATTGCCATTGCATCAGACGATGAAATGAACGTTAGCCAGCACTTTGGTCGGGCACCTTACTATGTAGTTTTCTCCGTCGATTCTGGAAAGATCACCGCTAAAGAGACCCGGTCTAAGGCTGGCCATCAGACCTTTGCTGCCCATGTGCCAGCGAAGCTAGCGGAGGGTGAGCGACATGGCTACGATGCCGGATCTCAATCCAGGCATGAGAGCATGGCGGAGGCAATCCGCGATTGCCAGGTATTGCTCGCCGGGGGCATGGGCTGGGGAGCTTATGAGGCTATACAGGGCTATAGCATTGAGACCATTGCCACTGATGTAGGAAATATCGACGAAGCGGTGGAGCTGTATGTTGCCGGCAAGCTCGACAACCTGATGGACCGTTTACACTAAAGTAATCTATGTAAAGGAGGATATGAATGCAGCAAGAGGAAGCAGTCAAAGAGGCCTTAAACCAGGTACTAATTCCCGGGATAGGACGAAGCTTAACCGGATTGAATATGATCCGGGCAATTAAGGTTAACAGTGATAGGCTGAAGGTAACCTTGGCGTCAACCGGCCTCAATACTAACACTCAGGAACACGTTCGAGATAAGGCAAGTAGTGCTCTCAAAGACTTACCTAAGATCAAGGGAATCGCTATAGAATTCGAAGAGGCAAAACCGCAGGACCTGAACCAAATAGATCACGTTATCGCAGTAATGAGTGGCAAGGGCGGCGTAGGCAAGTCGCTGGTTACCGGCCTTCTGGCTATTGGCCTGAACCGCCAGGGCTATGAGGTAGGGGTGTTGGATGCCGATATCACCGGCCCCAGCATCCCTAAGATGTTTGGCATCACCGCCCGTCCCGGTGGCAGCGATACAGGCATCCTGCCGGTGCTATCCAAGTCAGGTATTGAGATCATGTCCATTAACCTCCTCCTACCCCATGAGGACGATGCCGTTATCTGGCGGGGGCCCCTTATCGGCAAAGCGATCCAGCAGTTCTGGGAAGAGGTAGTGTGGGGGAAACTAGACTATCTTCTAGTCGATCTCCCTCCCGGCACCGCCGATGTCCCCCTCACGGTGATGCAGACATTACCCCTCTCTGGGGTAGTCATCGTCTTTACCCCGCAGGACCTAACGGCAATGGTGGTCAGAAAGGCGATGCATATGGCGCAGACGATGGATATACCCATTTTGGGGGTGGTAGAGAACATGAGCTATCTTGTTTCCCCAGACACCGGGAAAAGGATCGATATCTTTGGCAATACCAAGGGGGAGGAGATGGCACTGGCAGCAGGGGCACCACTTATAGAGCAACTGCCCCTGGACCCTGAGCTGGCCAGGCTTTGTGACGAGGGGAATATCGAGCATTACAACTCTAAAGGTGTAAATAACCTTGCCCAGGCTTTGCTTCAATCTACACCAATCAAGACAGTATGAAAGGGTCTCAAATCAGGGGCTATGGATGGATTCTGAATTCGAAGTGATGGAAGAGAACATCGCGGATAAGATGCGAAGCATTTACTCGGACACGGTCATCGATTATGCCATGAATCCGAGAAACGTGGGGAGTATACCCAATGCCGATGGTTTTGCCTGCGTAACCGGCCCCTGTGGAGATACTATGGAGATATGGCTCAGGGTTAAAGAGGACCGAATAAGGTATGCCACTTTCTGGACCGATGGCTGCGGGACCTCCATCGCCTGCGGCAGCATGACTACAGAACTGGTCAAAGGGAAGAGCATCGGCGAGGCTCTAGGGATTACCCAAAAGGACATCCTCAGTAGCCTGGGCGGGTTACCGGAGGAAAGCCAGCACTGCGCCCTGCTGGCATCAAACACCCTCAAGGCAGTTCTCAGGGACTATCTGGCTCTCAAGAATGAACCGTGGAAAAGGGCCTACCGCAACAATGTATGATCCGAGACAAAGCAGGATCGCATTAGAGTGGCTAACTTAAAGGAGATAGACAGAGCTCCGAGACTGCTGGGCCTGGGAAATGCAGCAACGCTTAAGGATATCAAGCGTGCCTATAGACTGAGGATTAGGCTTGATAAACTCCATTATCTACGGCCCCGTAGCCTCATGGCGACTGGGAAGGTCACTGGGTATCGACCTATTATCAACGGATGGCAAGACCTGCTCCTTCGATTGCATATATTGCCAACTGGGCAAGACCCTTTACCCCCTGGCGGAGCGAAGAGAGTTTGTGTCCCTCGATCGACTCGTTAACCAACTTGAGGCGCTTGGGGAAATAGAGGCTGACTTCGTCACATTCTCCGGAGTGGGAGAGCCCACCCTGGCCAGCAACCTCGCTCAAGCCATAGAGATAGCTAAATCCGTCCTACATCTGCCGGTGGCAGTGCTGACAAACTCCGCACTCATTCCCAAGTATGACGTGCGCCTTGACCTCACCGGGGCGGACGTGGTGGTAGCTAAAGTAGATGCCCCTGAAGAGGAGTTCTTCCGCAGGGTGAACAGACCTTACGGAGGCCATTCCATCGACGAGATAATTCAGGGCATCAAATTATTCAGGGAGAATTACCAAGGGAAGCTCGCTATCCAGATGATGTTCATCGAGGCAAATAGGCACTACGCGAGAGAAATGGCGGAAATCGCGATGGGCCTCTCACCCGATGAGGTTCAACTCAACACACCGCTGCGCCCCTGTGCGGTGAAACCACTGAGGCAGTATGCGATGGCTGCTGTTAAAGAAGAATTTGAGGGACTAAATGTGGTTCAGGTTTATGAGGCACCGTTACGCGAAGTGACACCCCTGAATTCTGCTGAGACAATTCGAAGAAGGCCTGAATCTTAATAAGGGTTGGCAGGGTTTACCCTCCACTGCCGGTTTTACGATAATTTTACCTGCAAATACGAGTTGTAAGTGGACTTAGCGGGGTGCCACGCCCAATAGTGTAGAGCCAAGCATATTGAAATGTTGACTTGCTTATAGCCTAGTGATAAAATACACAAAGAGGCAATTAAGTATCTATGGTTGTTGTTTCAAATCAAGCTGCCCTGACCCTATCTAAATATGGGGTTGGGGCTTTTTAAAGAAAGGAGGGGTCTATGGCAGTTGTGAAGCTCTTTAGAGATCCCCTCAGTGCAGCAAGGGCTACTGAGGAACTGAAATCACAGGGTTTTAAGGCGGAGGAGATCGGCATTCTGGTGAGCGATGTGGATAAGGCGAAAAAACTGGGCACCAAAGCCACCGATAAGATCGGGGCGGCGTTAACCAAGTTAGACCTGCCGGAGGATACCATCAGATACTATGAGTTTGGTGCCTCCATAGGCGGAGTCCTGATCAGCGTTCAAGCTGATGAGTCACGCCTTTCTCAGGCTCAAGAGATCCTGAGGAAAGCAGGTATTAAGGACGCCCCAAAAAAGGGAGAGATGTGGGCTTCAAGCCCGGCGTTCCCCGCAGCAGGAAGAATGACGGCGACCGACCCTATTGACGCCAAGATGACCGGCGATTTCCGAAAATACTAGATGCAGTTTTTAGGAGGGAAAAGTGTCTCGATTTATTGCAACTTCAGCTATCAG
>DATKYK010000029.1 GCA_035528575.1 Dehalococcoidia bacterium
ATGACCTTGTTGCCCCAGGCTGCATTATCCCTGAGGAGCACCCCCACGGCTCGACCGTTCTTTACGATTATTTCATCCACCGGGCAGCATGTGCGAAAAACTGCGCCATGGGCTATAGCGCAGCGGATGAGGGCATGGTAGTAGCCGTGTATGCCGCCCATGGGGACGACCCCCGTAGTGTAGAGCACGGAGGCTACCACGCTCTCGAAGGCGGGTATGCCCATACCTTCGAAATGGCCGGCAGCCCCTGACATCCAGGCTATGTATGCCTGGAATACCTTGAAGGGCTCGGTCTCCATATACTCGTCCATGAGGTCGAACATGTCCCATTCCAGCAGTTCCGGTGTCCATACCTGTGGCAGCCGCTCTTTGTAGACCTGCATGAAGGGGACGGTCTCGGCGTTTACCTCGACATACGATGGATGTGGCGGGCACCAGAAGGTTGCGCGCAGCAGCTCCTGGCAGAAGCCGCCGAGGACGCCACTCAGCGTGAGCCAGCCTTCAAAGTCCTTTCCACCGGCGAAAGAGACTCCATCTTTGCAGAGCAGGCCCAGCAGTGTACCAGTGGCGAATCCCTCTCCGCTTAGCTTCTGGGCTGACCAGTCCATGCGAGCGCCGTGCTTCCACAGATCCAGCTGCTCCCAGCCTGGTGCCGCTCCCCCGTATAGTCCCACGGCGTGCGGGGCGATGTGCACCCCGGCAATGAGGTCGGTATTCTCCTGCGCTCCGCCGCACTCCGGCCTCTCCTCCAGAACGCAGACGCTCAGCCCGCTCTTGGCCAGGTATGCTGCTGCTGTAGTGCCGTTGTGGCCGGCACCGATGATGACGACGTCGTACCTTTCTGCATCACTCATTTTTACCTCCTAATAACTATGGCCAGCGATAAAAGGCTGTCTCACATCACTTTTATGACTTTAATCGTAACAAAGAATCCCTAATTCTATACTGGACATAAGGAGAGATTAATACCTAGACGAATAGCGGGGTTTTATACCCTGGCTAGAGGATTATATGGCGACGCAGTGACAGAGCTACTGCCTCTGTACGGCTGGTAACACCAAGCTTGTGAAATATGCTGCTAACGTGGAACCTCACTGTGGAAGGGCTTACCATCAGCTGCTCGGCTATTTGGGGGTTGCTCTGCCCCTCTGCCATTAGTGTGAGAACCCTTTGCTCCCTCTCCGTCAGGAGGTATTCCTCTGCCATCGCTAAAACCGCGCGTTCAGCCCATGCCCCTTCCTCTCCGCTACGCCCGCTAATGTCGCGGTAGTCAATAACAACGCCCTTTATAGCGGGAACGTGGATAAGGTTCTTGGCGACAGCTTCAACTATGTGCCATGTACCGTCTTTGTGCCTCGCACGCAACTGTGCATACGCAGTAACACCAGGAGTCCGTACCAGTTTGGTGAGCCCATGGGCTGTTTTAGACATATCATCTGGGTGAAGAAGCGAAAGTGTATCCTTGCTAGCGAATTCTCCTGATTCATAGCCAAGGATCCGAGCGGCAGATGGGCTTTCATATACGACGTCTAAGTTACTGTCAAGTATCACGATGCCGTCCAGAGAATTCTCGAAAAGCGCTCGAAATGTTTCATTACATTCGCCAAGGCCCTCCTCGGAGGATGGGCGCTGGATTGTAAATGTTCTTTGCTCCATAATCTGTTGCTGCACCGTGTCTACTTTTTGTATGCTTGTCCCTTTGCCATCTTTAAGTGACCGTAACATCCTTATCATTTCGGGATCTACTTGTTTCCGCAAATCGGACGGCATCTTCTTTGCAAGACCGAATAGCTCATCCATGTCGGCACCGTTCGCACCAAGTACCTTGGCCAGGGCCAAGATGTTATTTTCCCTCGGTGGAGGCATGGCGCCCGTTTCAAGTTTACTCACATATGCGAAGCTAATCCCTGTCTTTTCTGCGAGTTCCCTTTGGGTCATGCTCTTGGCTTGCCTCAGTTCCCTTAGCCGTTGCCCAAATGTCATCACAAGGTCCTTTGTTAATGTATGATAAGCTTATATAATGTTGAGCTGATAGTCAAGTGCGATATCAGATAGACGATATGACAGGTCAATAGTCACTTTTACAACTTACCCACTATTGGTTTTATGAGCTCTGCAATTTCAAGCGAACATGCATATCTCTTGTGGTGACACCATGATCAGAAGTTATAGAGTCAGCGTTTCACCTCATGTAGGGGACGAGAAACTGGATATGGAAACTCTAAATTATAAGGGGAAAACCGATGAGGTAGCGTTTGTCCCTGGATCTGGTTTTTCCACGTCTCTTCTATAGTGACGATCCATCAACCTTGATTAAATAACCCCTGGTGGAGCGCCTGGGGCAAATCCTTTATGGCGGAGAGCACCTTCAGGTTTGTCAGCTCATTGTAAAGCGGGGTTATGGTAATCTTATTATTGGTGAACGCCCATATATCGGTGCCCTCCTCCGGCTGCCAAACCGGCGTTCCGCGCACGATCCAGTAGTAGTCCCTCTTACCATCATTCCCCGGCTGAATCTCATCGCTGTAGCTTCGCCGTCCCAGACGGGTAACCTCTATACCCTTGATCTGTTCAAGAGGCAGGTTGGGCAGGTTTATATTCAGGAAGGTCCCCGCGGGTAAATCCGCTATGAGTGGTGCCAGGACAACTGCCAGCCGGGACGCAGCATCAAAATGGACATCCTTTAATGCCCCTACCGATATGGCTACCGAGGTAATGCCCTTAAGGTATCCGTGGAGGGCAGCACCCACTGTCCCAGAGAGGAGAACATCGTCGCCGAGATTTGACCCCTCGTTTATGCCGGAAAACACCATGTCAATCTTTTTATCGAGCAGGTGGCCCAGGGCCAGGATGACACAATCGCCGGGGGTACCCTCCACTAGGTAGCTCTTTACATCCTTTATTGGGGATCGTATCTCCTTTACCCGTAGCGGATTGTGAAGCGTTACCGAGCTGCCTACGGCGCTCTGTTCCCTATCGGGGGCCACAATGCAAACCTCGCCAACCTCACGAAGCGCCCTGGCCAGATCCCACAGCCCCCTGGCCAGAAATCCGTCGTCATTTGTAACCAGTATTCTCAGTTTTCTCAAAATAAATCGACCTCTATTGGCCTTTACATTGGAATTTTTCAGTTACGCTAATTTCCTAACTACAACCGTAAACTTCAAAAAAACTCGCCTGATTTTCCCTGCAGGCATTATGCTCGATATACACTTCGCGCTACGGCACCGATCTCCGCCGGGCTAGAGGCGATGGTGGCCCCGGCGGCACGAAGCGCCTCGAACTTCTCCACTGCGGTACCCGAGCTGCCGGTGATGATCGCCCCAGCGTGCCCCATCCTCCTCCCCGGCGGCGCGGTGCTCCCTGAGACGAAGGCGACGACCGGCTTGGTCATCTCCCTTATGAATTCCGCCGCTTCCTGCTCCGCCGTGCCGCCGATCTCCCCGATAAGCACCACCAGCCCTGTTTCGCTATCCTGTTCGAACAGCCCCAGCACATCGATAAAGGTTGTGCCGATTAGGGGATCGCCACCCACTCCAATACAGGTGGATTGACCGATCCCCTGCTCTGTTAGCTGGGCCACCGCCTCATAGGTCAGGGTGCCGCTCCGGGAGACCACGCCCACGCTCCCGGCCATGTGAATATCACCTGGCATGAGCCCCACCTTTGACTTCCCCGGCGAGATAACCCCGGGGCAATTGGGTCCGATGAGACGTGTATATTTCCCCTTCAGATAGCCAAGAACGGTAACCATGTCCAGGGTAGGGATGCCGTCGGTAATGCATACCACCAGGGTTATGCCGGCATCTGCCGCCTCCAGGATGGCATCGGCAGCGAAGGCGGGGGGGACGAAGATCATGCTCGCATTTGCCCCGGTCTCCTTAACCGCACGCCCCACCTCATTGAAAACCGGCACCCCATCGAACGATGTCCCTCCCTTTCCCGGTGTAACCCCGGCAACGACCTTGGTGCCGTATGCCATACACCTTCTGGTATGAAAGCTTCCCTCACTACCAGTGATACCCTGAACCAGAAGTCTGGTATCCTCATCGACAAGAATGCTCATTCTAACCCCCTATGCCATTTAGACGAGAAACTGTATAGCAAAAAACCCCGAAGCCAGCGCAACGACGACGCAAATCGCGGCGCCAAATTCCTTCATTAACCTAAAATTCCTTATTTCATGAAGCAAGATACCCACACCCACGCCTGCCACGAGAAATGCCAGGCTGAGTAATATTTGAAAGCGAATCGTCAGGACTCCGCTTATAATGAAGTCGAGACCTTCAGCGAGCCCCCCGCTTACCTCAATACCGGCCAATCTAGCCCAGACCACAATTAACGATCCAGTGCAGACCAGGAGCAGTGCTATCCCGATAATCATAATCTTATCCCCATAACCATAGGCCTCCTATTTCCATCGACAATGATGCTCATTATAATCCCCCTTTCTCGCTCTGCCACAATTCAACCCGCCCCACCCCTTGCCACCACCACCTTCTCCGCAGCATCCCTCAGGTCCTTAGCCATGACTATTGGGAGGCCAGATTCGGCGAGGAGCTTCATCCCCTCCTCGACATTCGTCCCCCTCATCCTGACCACTATCGGCACCTTGATCTCCTTCTGTTTTGAGGCCTCAATCATACCACGCGCTACGATGTCACACCTGAGTATTCCGCCGAAGATATTGACCAGCGCCGCCTTGACCTTAGGGTCGGATAGCAGTAGGGTGAAGGCACTGGTAACCATCTCCTCGCTGGCTCCACCGCCTACATCGAGGAAGTTTGCCGGCTCACCCCCCACCTGCTTGATAATGTCCATGGTGGCCATGGCAAGTCCAGCGCCATTGACCATACACCCCACATCGCCATCGAGCCGTATATAGGAGAGGTTATGCTTTGCCGCCTCCAGGTCCAGCTCGTCCTCCTGAGCAGGGTCCCGAAGCTCGGCGTAATCGCGATGGCGAAACAGGGCGTTGTCATCGAGGTTAAGCTTGGCATCCAGCGCCAGCAGCCTGCCATCCGAGGTAACCACCAGCGGGTTAATCTCCGCCAGAGAGGCGTCCTGCTCCTTGAACATACGGAACAGGTTGCCGATAAGCTGTCCCATAGGCCTTACCTGCTCCGCCTCCAAATTTAAGCCAAAGGCAAGCCTCCGACCTAAAAAGGGCTGAAACCCGATCATGGGGTCGATATATACCTTGAGTATCTTCTCCGGGCTCCTGGCAGCCACCTCCTCGATGTCCATACCCCCCGCCTCGCTGGCCATGATCACCGGCAGGCCTTTCCCCGAATCGATGACGATACCGAGGTATAACTCCCGCTCAATTGTCCCCTCCTCCTCGACCAGCACCTTGTCTACGGGCACCCCGTCAGGAGATGTCTGATGGGTAACCAGCCTCATCCCGATTATCTGGCCCGCCAGTTTTTCCGCCTCATCGGGGGACTGCGCCGTCTTGATCCCACCACCCTTTCCCCGGCCGCCGGCATAGACCTGTGCCTTTATTACAACCGTCCCGCCGAGCTGGGCAGCGACCTTTTTGGCCTCCTCGGGGGTCGACGCAACGCCCCCTTTGGGCACGGGGATACCGTATTTGGCGAATAACTCCTTGGCCTGATACTCATGGATTTTCACTCTTTCACTCCTTTCGACGTGCCTTCGCCCCTAGCACCAATCGATTGGCTTTTCTCACACTAGTAAAAGGTTATCCTGCCTCAAGAACCACTTGATATATTAATCGATTGGAGCCTGCTCCCACACCCTTTAAATAGCGACAAAGCGGAGGGGGTGGGATTCGAACCCACGGTCCCGAAAATCGAGACTGCGGTTTTCAAGACCGCCACCATAGGCCTCTCGGTCACCCCTCCCTCTTTTCATACTACTCGATATGACCTTGTCGTCCTATGCGCTAGGCTCTTCTATTTGGTAGTCGGCTTCATAAATCATGGACAAAAGTATCTGGTGTAGCGAAAAGTTTAAAAATTTGGAGACCGGCTTTATAGACTACGGCTAACGATCCATTCGGACGTAACTTAATTTTCGAAGTACTATACATCCGCTACTTTATAACCTCAAACCGGGTATATGGGCGTAGAACCTCAGGTATCACTATGCTACCATCGGGCTGCTGATAGTTCTCCAGGAGGGCGATCAGCACGCGGGGCAGGGCCAGACCCGAGCCATTCAGGGTGTGCACAAACTGCGGCCTGGCACTACTCTGGGGGCGAAAGCGAATATTGGCGCGCCTCGCTTGAAAATCGCTACAGCTGGAGCAGGAGCTTACCTCCAACCACTCTCCACACCCAGGGGCCCAAACCTCGATATCGTATGACTTGTTGGCGGCAAAACCAAGGTCGCCGCTGCAAAGCTGTAGTACCCGATAGGGGATGCCCAACCGGCGGCATACCTCCTCAGCATCACCTACCATTTTCTCCAGCTCCCCATCCGATGAATCGGGCACGACAAATTTGTAAAGCTCCACCTTATCGAATTGATGCCCCCTTTTAATTCCCCTGGTATCCTTGCCCGCCGACATCTTCTCTCGGCGAAAGCAAGCGGTATAGGCTACATAATATAGAGGAAGGGTGCCCGGGGGGAGAATCTCATCGCGGTGAAGGTTGGTCAGCGGCACCTCAGCGGTGGGCACAAACCATAAATCGTCCTCCTCATCGTGGTAGAGGTTATCGGCGAACTTGGGAAGATTTCCCGACCCAACCATGCACTCTCGCTTTACCATAAAGGGGGGATACATCTCGGTATAGCCATGTTCCTGCACGTGCAGGTCGAGCATGAAGGAGATCAGGGCGCGCTGGAGGTGTGCCCCCAACCCTTTGAGCACATAGAAGCGGGTGCCCGAGATCTTCGACCCCCGCTCAAAGTCGATGATTCCCAATGATTCGCCCAGCTCCCAGTGGGGCTTGGGTGTAAAATCGAGTTTTCGAGCTTCCCCCCAGCTTCGCACCTCTATATTACCGCTTTCATCCTTACCTGTTGGAACGCTGGGGTGAGGAATGTTGGGCACGCGAAGGAGGAGGTCGTTAAGCTGCTCTTCGATCTCCCCCACCTGCTCGTCGAGGGACTTGATTCGATCCCCCATCTGGCGCATCTCCTCGATCAGTTGTGGAGGCCTCTCGCCTGTTTTGCCTATCTCTCGACTCACCTCGTTTCGCCGTGCCCTCAGTGCCTCCACCTCGGTAAGCAGGCTGCGGCGACGCTCATCAAAAGCGAGGATATCATCGATATCCTCGCTGGACTGACGCTTCCCCAGTGCCTCGCGAACCAGGGCAGGGTTTTCACGGATGAATTGCAGGCTCAGCATAACTGTTACTTATTACTTAGTACGTAACTGCGGGAAGAGGATAACATCTCTTATCGAATGCTGGTCGGTGAGCAGCATCACCAGCCGGTCGATGCCCATGCCCAGGCCTCCCGTGGGCGGCATGCCATTCTCCAGTGCCACCAGGAAATCCTCATCCACCCTCTCCGCCTCCTCATCGCCCAAAAGGGCGCGTAGTCTCTCCTGCTCCAGGAAGCGCTCCCGCTGCTCCACGGGGTCGTTGAGCTCGGTGAAGGCATTGGCGAGCTCCATCCCCCCGGCAAAGGCCTCAAACCGCTCCACCAACCGCTCACTCCCAAGCTTTCGCTTCGCCAGGGGCGATAGCTCAATGGGGTAGTCCATTACGAAGGTGGGCTGAATTAGACCTGGCTCCACGAAGGTGGAGATGAGCTTGTCGATGAGCTTGGCCCAGCTTGGTCTATCATCCACCTCTAATCCTTGATCTCGAATTGCGTTGCGCAGTGAGTGCTCATCAGCATGTTCCATAAAATCGATGCCACACCCTTCCTTAATGGCATCTTGCAGGGTGATGCGCCGCCAAGGAGGCGCGAAATCTATGCGACTTCCGGCGAAGCTGACCCTGGTCTTGCGCAAAACCCTCCTGGCAACATGGGAAACCATCTCCTCTGCCATCGCCATCACATCGTTATAGTCAGTATAGGCCTCATAGCTCTCAAGCATGGTAAATTCCGGGTTGTGCTTTATGGATATGCCCTCGTTGCGGAAGATGCGCCCAATCTCATACACCCTATCGAGGCCGCCCACGATGAGCCGCTTCAGGTAAAGCTCGGGGGCGATGCGCAGGTATAGGTCCTGGTCTAAAGCATGATGATGTGTAGTGAAGGGACGAGCCAGAGCGCCGCCCGCCACGGGATGGAGTACCGGCGTCTCCACCTCGATAAAACCACGCTTGTCGAGGAAGCGCCTTATGGCAGAAATAGCCCGGCTGCGCAACACAAATATCCGACCTACCTCTTCATTGGAGATGAGGTCGAGGTAGCGTTGCCTGTAGCGCTTCTCTACATCGGTAAGCCCGTGCCACTTCTCAGGCAGGGGATGGAGGGACTTGGCGAGCAGGGTGCAATCGGAAACCTTTAATGTTACCTCTCCAGCATGCGTTTTAAATGCATTGCCGCTTACCCCGATGATGTCTCCAACATCACACTGCTTTATTAGTTCATACTTATCCCCCAGGAGGTCGCTGCGGAAGTAGGCCTGGATGTTACCCGATGAGTCTCGGATGTCAATGAATGTGGCCTTGCCCATATCCCGGCAAGCCATTATTCGACCGGCGAGGCTCACCACCGAGTCATCGCCCCGCTCGAAGAGGGCGATGGCCTCCTTTGTGTTGTGGCTGCGATGGTAACGGTGGGGATAAGTATCGATTCCCTGCTGGCAAATTCTCTCTAGCTTTTCGCGGCGCTGCCTGGTTATATCATCGATGCGAGCCACTACTTAATCTCCAGGATCCTCAGCTTGAGCGGCCCTGCAGGTGCCTCCACCTCCGCCTCATCTCCCACTCTCTTGCCCAGCAATGCCTTACCCATCGGTGATTCGTTGGAAATCCTCCACTCGCCAGGTTTAGCCTCGGCACTACCCACAATGGTATAGTGTTCCTCACTGCCGTCCTGAAGTTGCACCCTCACCTCGTTCCCCACCTCCACGAAGTCCACATTGATGTCCTCGTGATGGATGATTTTGGCATTCCTGATGATCCTCTCAATCTCGAGGATCTTCCCCTCGACGAAGCCCTGCTCGTTCTTAGCCTCCTCATACTCCGGCGAGATAACAGAGCTGCGCAATTCCTTGGACTGCTGGATTTTTTCCGCCACATCCTGGCGTCGCACCGTACGCAGATACTCCAGCTCCTCCTCCAGCCTTGCCAGACCCTCCGGGGTGAGGAAATTCTCTTTATTAGACATCCTAACCTTCCTTCTACCGCTACTAAAAAAGACTGAAGGTCGACGACCCTCAGCCGTATATCTCTTTATTTTTTATATATTATACAAGCTATTGAAATATTTGTAAAGCCCCTTGACGGGAGTAGTATTCTCCATAGTATAATATTCCTTGAATAGGGGAAAGAAATCGGCTTCTATTGGGAATGCGCATTATTGCAGGCAAAGCGAAGGGACAATATATTAAATCGCCAAAAGGTATTTATATCCGCCCTACATCTGACTTAATAAGAGGGGCGCTCTTTTCCATTTTAGAATCTATGGACACTGACTGGTCTTCTGTGCTTGACCTTTATGCAGGCACTGGCTCCATGGGTCTCGAGGCGCTGAGCCGAGGTGCGGGGTGGGCCGATTTCGTTGAGCAAAATCCCAGGTGCTACGCTGTTATTAAGCATAATCTGGATCATGCCGGACTGAGCGCGCAAGCCCATGTATACCGCTTGAGCGCAATTAAGTCCATTTCCCTGCTCAAGAAGAAGTATGGTATAGTATTAATGGGACCACCCTACCGAGAACACGCCGTTATTGAAACCCTTGAGCAACTAGTAATTTCCCGCTTGGTCGGGGTTGGTTCAACCATTGCGGTAGAACACTCTTACCGTCTACCGCTGAGTTCAGTCTATGGAAATTTCCAGCTCGCTAAGGAACGCCGGCATGGCGATACCTGTATCTCAGTATATCAATAGGAGGGTTTATCTTGGCCATTGCTATTTATCCAGGAAGTTTTGACCCAGCAACTATGGGACACGTTGATATTGCGGAGCGAGCAGCAGCCCTATTCGAGCAACTGGTGGTGGCGGTCTACGATGACCCGCCGAAGCCCTTGCTGTTCACTGCCGCTGAAAGGGCGTCGTTGATGAAAAAGGCGCTGGCTCACGTTCCCAACATTCGGGTGGAACGCTACAACGGGCTTACTGTGGAGTTCGCTAGAAAGAGGAAAGCCGTTGCTATAGTGCGTGGCCTGAGAATGAGCTCAGACTTCGAAAGGGAATTCGAGATGGCCCTTATGAACAAGAAGCTCGCTCCGGATGTGGAACTGGTCTGCTTTATGACCAAGCTAGAGTTCGAATTTGTTAGCTCAAGCCTGCTTAAGGAGGCGGCCAAACTGGGGGGCGACATCGATGATCTGGTTCCGCCGCACGTGGCCACAGCCTTAAGAGAGAAACTTCTTAGGAGGTGATTAACCAAGAAGGGGAAG
Organism: Dehalococcoidia bacterium; assembly: GCA_035528575.1. Lineage (NCBI taxonomy): Bacteria > Bacillati > Chloroflexota > Dehalococcoidia > Dehalococcoidia bacterium. The sequence continues at coordinate 10,493 of DATKYK010000029.1, forward strand.
CGATATAAAAAATATCGACAATGAGGTATGAAATATAAGGAGGTATGACCGGTGGCCTATAAGATTACCGATGAGTGCATCAGTTGCGGTGCATGCGAGGCGGAATGTAAAAATGAGGCGATTAGTGAGGGCGAGACGACTTATGTAATAGACCCGGAAAAGTGCACCGAGTGTGTAGGAATCGCCGAAGAGTCGCGCTGTGCCGAGGTATGCCCGATCGACGATTGCTGTACCCCTGACCCAGAGCATAAAGAAACGAAGGAGCAGCTCCTGGCGAAGTGGCGCACGCTTCACCCGGGGGAGGAACCCGTCACGGGCACCTTTTAATGCTAGGCTAGTATTACCGTCGACCTACAACCAAGGTCTGAAAGCCGACCAGAGAATTTAACCACGGATTCTCAAAGTGGTAGAGGCTTGTTTCCTTAAACAGGGAAAGTAGCCTTAAATTTATCCTTTTCAATATGGGGAAGGAGATCCGGTCGAGGAAAAAAGCCTGGAACATATAGAACTGGCAGCCGAAGGCAAAGCCATCCCTCACTACCAGGTTGAGACCTGAGAGAGCCATCAGTCGGAAAAGCTCGAAGGTGGAGAGACTCCTTTCAGGGTAGAAGAGAAACCTCTGGCCCAACAGAAGCTTTGTCAGAGAGTGCAGAAAGGCGAACTTGTTGGGCACGGATATGATTACCAGACCCCCCGTTCGGCAAACCCGAGCGTGCTCCCGAATCATCTGCGCAGCTCGATCGATGGGGAAGTGCTCGATCACTCCCTCCGAGTAAACTACATCGAAGCTCTCATCCCTGAAGGGGAGCGAGAAACCATCGCCCTTCATCGCCTCCACCGTTACCCCGTGTTGTTGGGAGAAAAAGGAGAGCGAGGGGAAGGCGTCATCCTCAACCTCAACGCCCACACATTTGCAGTTCAGCTCCCTGGCTATTCGAGTAAGGATTCTGCCGCTGCCAAAGCCAACCTCAAGGACAAGCGACTCCCGAGGGATGTATTTGCGGAAGGTTTTATAGGCATATGGAAAATGCCAGGTGTCAGCTAAGAGCCACTCCGGAACATAAAGCCAAGAGGGCTTTATTGACATTATCTCCATCTAGTAGAGCCTGTTACACACGGTAAAAGCTTGAATAATTCCACCACTAGGCTGCCAAAATCGCCGTCATAGTGGTATGAATGCTATACTATTGGGCTTAGGCCAGGCTTCCCAATGGGCCTAATTCCCCACTATTATAATGAGAAGGTCGTTTTTATGCAGTAACCTTAGTAGTGGGTGAATCGGCACTGCCACCCTCTACTTCCGACCTACAGAAGCCAAAAAAGTAGCTCTACTGGAAGAATTCCCGCACGTCATCGCCGAAATCACCGGGAAGCAGGACAAGCACCGCAGGAAGCCAGTCTAGAAGCAGTTTGGCGATGCCCGAATCCTGAATGAAATTTGAGCCTAAATCGAACTTTACACTTGCTGCCAGTGCCGCTGCACAGAATAGGCCCCCCAGTGCCAGGCCGAATACGGCCCCACCAAGGCGGTCGACCCACCCCAGCAGTACCAACCTGATGAATCTCCTCAGGAAAGCAGCCAATATAACCGACACTATGAGTGTGCCGACAATGATGATGGCATAGCCAGCCCATCCGGCGTATTCGGTGTTCTCAATAGGCAGCCACCCGCCGACTGTGCCGTAGTAGTGACCAGCCAGGACAACGCCAATTATGAGCCCGATAAAAGGGAAGACCATGCTTATGAGTCCTCGCCATAGACCCATGAGTGTCGATAGCGCCAAAACGACTATGAGGACAATGTCGAACCAGTTCATAGACTTGCTCCTGCTGAGTTTACTAAAGCCATCCTAGAGCCTCCTCCAAGTCTCGCCATTCATTCTACCATATCTAGAATATCAAGATAAAGGACTGTACCCGTCCAGTACACTAGATACACATTACCGTTCGCCTATTGTGTTTGTCATCTCGAGGGAAGGTAAATCCACTACACTATACCAGGTATCAACTATCTATCTAAACGAGATCAGAGATTTTGGGGCCTTTACAAGCGGTAAGAAGCCTAATATAATAGTTATTGCAAGTGCTTCCCATTTGCAGTTATATCTGGAGGAGAAGGATCATGGTAGAAGTTCGGGAGCTAAAGGGGCAGAGGGTTACCAGCCAGCGGAAGCTACTTCTCGACCTGTTGCGCCACTCGGAAGGTCATCTAGATGCCGAGGAGCTTTACCGCCTGGCCAAGGAACGGGAACCTCATATCAGCCTTTCTACGGTCTATCGCACCCTCAACCTGTTCAAGGAGCTGGATCTGGTAGAGGAGCGGCACTTTGCCGAGGAACACCACCACTACGAGGTCAAACGGAAAAAGGAGCACCACCATTTAATCTGCCTGGGCTGCGGCAGGGTGGTCGACTTTGTGTCCCCCTTAACCAAGCAGATGAAGGAGGATGTGAGCCGGCAAAGCGGCTTCGAGATCCTCAACGCTTCGGTTTCTCTGGAGGGATACTGTGAGCGCTGCCGCCAGGAACAGAATTAACTAAACAATTCACTTCCTTGAAAGGGACTTTATGAACCAACATAGTCAAATAACGGTAAGTCAGATGAGGGCGGGGCAATCGGGGAGGGTGGTCCAGATACTGGAGGGGCATGGTCACCATAGGGATCGTGGGCATGGCCATGGCTTTGTCGATCGCCTCCATTCCCTGGGCATCAGACCGGGTATGCGGATAACCAAGGTAAGCGCGATGTTTATGCGGGGCCCCGTTACCCTCCAGGTAGGCCAAGCCCAGGTTGCGATAGGCTATGGCATGGCGGGTAAGATACTGGTTGAGGTGGAGGGAGAAAAGCTTTGAGTTCGTCTTGTCACCAGAGTGGGGGAGAAGACGGTCGGCCTACTGGACTAAAGAGAATACTCCTGATTGGTAATCCCAATGTAGGCAAGAGTGTATTCTTTTCCCGCATCACCGGGGTAAAGGTGATCGCCTCTAACTACCCCGGCACCACTGTGGGGTTTACCAAGGGCTCCATGAAGCTGGGTGAGGAGGAGGTTGAGGTTATAGATGTCCCCGGCACCTACACCCTGGAGCCCACCTCCAAGGCAGAGGAGGTGGCTTCCCAGATGCTCCAGGATGGAGACCTGGTGATAAATGTCGCCGATGCCACCAATCTGGAGCGCAATCTCTACCTAACCCAGGAGCTACTGGAGAGACAAATCCCCGTTATCGTGGCGTTAAATATATGGGATGATACCAAGCACAAGGGGATAAGCATCGACGTCGCCAAACTGGAGGAGCGCCTGGGGGTGCCGGTTCTCCCCACGGTGGCGGTAACCGGGCAGGGGATAAAGGAGCTGGTGGATCGTATCCCCGAAGCCATCTCTCCCGCGCTGCCCCAGCGTACCCATGATGAGAGGTGGGCCGCCGTCGGCGATATTATCGAGCATGTCCAGACCATAACCCATCACCATCATACCTGGCTTGAGCGCCTGCAGGATGCTTCGGTAAAACCCCGGACCGGTCTTCCCATCGCCGCTTTTACGCTCGTCGCCTCCTTTTTTGTGATTCGCTTTATCGGCGAGGGCCTGATCGGCTATGTTATGGAGCCCCTCTTTGATAAGTTATGGGCCCCGCTTATGATGAAACTGAGCGGTCTTTTGGGCTCGGGTTTCTGGCACGATATGCTCATCGGCAAGTTGTTCGACGGGGAGATAGACTTCTTCCAGTCCATGGGAGTCCTGACCACCGGCCTCTTTATCCCGCTCGGTGCTGTATTACCATACATTCTTGCCTTTTACCTGATATTGGGACTGCTCGAGGATGTGGGCTATCTCCCCAGGCTGGCGGTGCTCCTCGACAACCTCATGCACCGTGTGGGCCTGCACGGCTACGCCATCATCCCCACCATGCTGGGACTGGGATGCGCTGTACCGGCAATACTGTCCACCCGCATCCTCGAGAGTAAGAGGGAGCGATTCATCGCCGCCACGCTGATCTCCATTGCCCTACCCTGTGCTGCCTCCCAGGCGATGATCATTGGTCTGGTAGGGGCCGAGGGATGGCAGTATGTAGCGATGATTTATGGCACTTTGTTTTTAGTCTGGCTTATCCTGGGCCTCATCATTAACCGGGTAGCTAGGGGATTCAGCCCCGAGCTCCTCATCGAGATTCCCCCTTACCGCCGACCCTCCTGGCGAGCTGTATTTACCAAACTCTGGATGCGGGTCTATGGCTTCCTCCGCGAGGCGCTGCCCATAATTCTGATAGCTATATTTGCTATCGGCATTCTCTATAACCTCGGGGTCTTCGATGCCATCGCCAACTTTGCCGCCCCGGTGGTGAGCGGGCTTTTCGGGCTTCCTGAAGATAGCGTTGTCGCTATCGTGGTTGGCTTTTTGCGCAAGGATGTGGCTATCGGGCTGCTGGCCCCGCTGTCACTGAGCGCCACGCAACTGGTGGTGGGCTGCGTCGTGCTGACCATGTTCCTCCCCTGCATCGCTGCCTTCGTTGTCCTGGCCAGGGAGCTTGGCGTTAAGGGCTTGCTGGCTGCCATCGGAATAATGCTCGCCGCCACCGCAATTGTAGGCGGGCTTTTGAACCTGGTTTTATAGCGTGCTGGCTTAGGACGCTTGACTTTTCCTCCTGATGGCGGTTTGATTTATCAGTGTTTTCGCAACAGCCCCCAAGCGATGCCCGTAAGCTTTTATTTATCCATATTCTTGTCACGTGATAAAATGTCCAATCCACTTATACCTACGCTATATAGTTTGACATACAAATAACCGCAGAGTATTATTCTCTCACACCATGAACTACCTCGGCATTCTGAAAAGAGATGAGGGAATACAATGACACAACAAAAGTGCACTGATGCTAGCGATGTCGAATTTGCCCTTAAGAATCATTTCGAGAGTAAATATGGAAAGAAACTACTAAATGTTAAATTTAGAAGTGTGTATTATCAAGGAGGCTCTGTTAGAGATGTCTGGGAAGCTGATGGTGATATTATTCTCAAAGGATTTCTTTGGAGAAAAAAGCGTCAATCATTCCGATATCAAGTTGACCCAAAATCAGGCAAAATAATCGGATACCAAGAAGTAGGGCGATAGTGCTGAAATAATACAAATTAAGCTCAGCTAGGCGGATTTGGCAAATCAAATAATATTCCGACCCACTTTTTCAGCGAACTGACATATAATCTTGACATATATAACCTGGGGGGTTATAATGTATTATGCATTTTATTGAGTATTATACTGATAAAAGGGGGCGGCAACCGGTAGTTGAATGGCAAAACCGGCTTGATATAAGGAACGACCATATAATCGATAACAAGATTAAAAAGCTTATGGAGAATGGTCTTAAGGTTCTAGATACCAATATGTTTGATGTAATACAAGGCGATGATTCAGATTTTTATGAGTTGAAAGGAGGTCTAAATAAACAATGTAGGATTGCCATTTATCATGATAAAAGGAGAAATACCTTTATTCTTCTACATGGGTGGTTGAAGAAGAAAGGGCGAGATGAGCAAAATATAGAACAGGCTCGCACTATTCTACATAGGTATTTATCAACACAAGGAGAATAATATGATGGTTAGGACACCAATACAAGAAATAAAGGAGAAGCTGCTAGATTTTGAGTACAGAAAACGCTTTGGGGCTGCCGACGCAAAGAATGAGTTTGCGATTACTCTAGCGACGGTCCGTAGGGACTTGAATATGACCCAACAGGAGCTAGCAGATAGATGTGGTGCAACACAACCATATATCGCTAAGTTGGAAGGAGGGGAGGCAAACCCAACGCTGGGTACTATAGGTAATATGCTAGCAGTAATAGGTTGTCGCCTTGCAATGGATGCAAAGCCACTGCTGCAAGATGTACCAGCACCGCCGTCTACAATTACGGTCAGTCAAAGCAGCACTGTTGCTGACACAGGAACACTCCCATTGGATTGGGAATGTATTTACGAGGCAAATGGTTCTGGTGGCTATACTGCGCCGCTGACATCAGGCAGGTATCCAATAACCGCCGCTAAATCAGATTCCCCTGCTTTAGTGGGAGGATATAGATAATGAACGTATCTAAAGAAATGCAGGAACTATTCACCAATGAGATCGATTTTGTTATTGAGCGAATGAAAGGGACAAATAGTGCACCCGAGAAAATGTATTTCTTTAGTGGTACATATGCATGCGCCCTAAGGATTATTAATATCGAGTTTGATGCAGAACTAGCCTTTATTCATCACGTTCTACAAAGTGCACATCAAATGATAGATGCACGGATAACAAGACCACAGCAGGGGCAAGATAGACCTATTGGAATACCTGAGAAGTTGTTTGACAGACTTGAAGATGCTTTGAAGGAAATGTTAGCAAGGATAAAGAAGGGTGATGAGACGTATCCCGTGCTTCAGACAATCTTTAATCTAGCCTATAGCACAACGGGCAATGGCTATTATCTATACTTGAAGGGTTTGTTGCCTGTATAGCAATCTACCCTATCTGAAAACCTGCTATTTGAACATTCTTATCTCAACGACTATATCTTATGCATTACGGTTACAACTCCCTGTGCGGGCGACATTTCATCATTATCCCAACGGAGTCTTGTAATACTTAAAGCTATCACCAACGCTGACAGAGCGAGTATATCGCTGCACCATTTCCAGGCTTTCCCACCTGCCTAAGTCCCCCTATACTGCATAGATTGACAAATATCCTATTGACAATATAATGCAAGGGTGTGGTTTTGCATGGTTTAATTTGGTTGTTCATGGCTTCGTTAGGTAAAACAAAAGGGGGTTGAATGAAAGGGGAGAAGCGACAGGCTACAGCGGTCAGTCCGAAGGGTTATGTACACCTAACTCTTGAATTCTGCAAAGAAGGCAAGAGATGGACTGCCTGTTGTGAAGAACTTGGCACCGCTACTTTTGGTCGCTCACTTCCTGAAGCAGAGGAAAAGCTTAAGGAAGCTGTTCTACTTCATCTGAACGCTATTGAGGCTGTCGGTGAGCGGGAACGATTTTTTAAAGAAAATGGCATAATTCTTCATCAGACCAAACCCAAATCACTCACAATACATATAACTCCCAACCCAAATGTATTTATTCAAGCCCTTGTCCAGCCTATCCCTCAAAGTCCTTCCAAGGAGCGTGTCCCTGCCTGAGTATACCCAGATTCCTGCTATTTAAGGCAAGCAATTAATTAGATTGCTTAAGAAAGACGGCTGGGAAGCTCTCAGAAAAGCCAAGCATGGTATTGCTTTATCAAAATCCTTCGGTGACCGCAAACGAGTCACAGTCATTCCAGATAGTCGAGCATCACTCCCTGATGGCACTTTATCGGCAATACTTGGTGTCAAGCAAACAGGACTTGGTAGGGCTGAATTACTCAACTTGATTATTAAACGTGGGCTTTAACCCAAAGGCGGCTTATAGAACCTCAGGCTATCTTCAAAGCTGACAGGATAGGTATATCGCTTGCACCATCTCCAGGCTTTTCCACCTGCCGAAAAAGCCAACTACCTTCATAAAAGCCCCTTTTCAGCCCCATACTGGCAAAGCCGCCCTTTATAACGCTGTAACTACTTCATGAACACCTACGTAGAGCCATAGACGCCGCCCACCTGGCTACATTTTATCGGTTGTGTTGCTGTCCTGCATGTACCGGACGAGTAGGTTCTCTTGCATTTAGGTGGTTATGTTCCCCTTGATTGTGGTTGACATATTATCCTCATTACTATATTATCCTATATCATCAAACAAAAGGAGGGCTTTATGACTAGTGATGTAATAACCCCTGATATTGCCATACTTTGGGCAGCCACTGAATTAACTAAAGCATGGGTAGGTACTGGGAAAATAGACCCTAGCACAATTGTTAATACCTTTAATACAATCTATACTGGTATATCAAATACTGCAACGTTTACTCCTTTTTCTCAGTAAGGACGCCCGAAAAACTCTCTTGACAGAGCCATTGAATCTCATCAAGTTCTAGCCCTTTGCCTTTCAGAAGTAGAAAGATGTCTAATCTCTCTTGTATCGCTTCAGGTATTCTCACATCAGAATTATTATCCATTATTATAACCTCCTCTTTACTACACTAATTAATCCTTATACAGGAACTTAATCTTTACTTAGATACTCCACTAATCCTATCCATGTATTAAATGGCAACTTTAACCCAGCATATACCGCTGGTGTTTTACCCTTCAATGTCATATGTGGTCTTAGGAAGTTATAGTGAATGATAAAACCTTCAGAGATAGCTATGGCTGAATCTAATGTCTTTAATCCCCTAAAAACCTTCGTGCGCTCTTTGACGGTTCCCTGGAATCTCTCGATTATGTTAGTATTTACTTCTGCCGTAAGTCCCTTAGCCCTTATATGCTCACTATCAGCACCAAATACTCTCTCAATAGCATCTGGATACGCTGGCATACCATCCGAGACTATTTGCTTCGGTAGACCTATAACACGGTTGTACGCTTCAGACAATACCGCTACGGCAGACCGCATATCACGGCTTTTAGTTATATGTGTAGCTAGTAAAAAGCGACTTCTCGAATCTATAACGTCCCATAGCCAGAGTTTTCCCCCTGCTACAGAAATCATCGTCTCGTCGATGACCCACTGCCACGATGTTTTTACCTCTAGTTTATTCAGGATACGCTCAGACTTCTTAGAATACTTAATAATCCAACGCCACACTGTAGCAGGGTCAACAATGATTCCCTCAGTAGCGACAAGGTGTCTACTAATATCTGCCAGCGATAACCCATCATAGAATAAGCCTAGCGATTCGCCGATTGTCTCAGTAGTGAACCGCATTCCTTCGGGTGCTAGAGTACCAGCGAATTTACGCCCGCAAGCTTTGCATTTGTAATACTGAGTACCTGCCTTAAAGCCGTATTTCATGGTGCTGGGTGATTGGCAGAATTTACATTTCATTTAATATTCATTCTCCAATATTTACCAAATAACCTTACCTCACGAATCTTAATATCACTTACAGACCAATGATAATTTGGGCGTGGTTCAATTATCTCAACAACAATTAAATAAACAGGTTCTGGAGTATCAATTGTAAAAGATATATTATGTCTTAACCCAGAGCATTCCTGCTCCCATTCCTTTAAAATACCTGATGCCCCATTAAGTATTACCCTCCACTTCTTTGGATAATCTGGTGAATCCTTACCATGCATAAAAACAACTTTATCTATTACACGAGCTTTGCCATAATCCCAATACCTTATCTTTTTAAATACCTTTGAGGTAGCCTTTAAAATGTAATATATAATTTTGTTAGGACTTTTACGTATATCTAAAACGAAAGTATCACCTGTTTCTTGTTGTCTATGGGTTCTCCATTTAGTAGCTTCTTTGCCTTCAAGATAATCTGTACTATTAAGTAAATCAGCCCTCCAATGTGTCCTATCAGGCCATAATAACCTAGAAATAAATATCCACAAACCTATAACAACTGCAAAAGAGCTAGAAACAATAATAGTTATCATTCTAGGCGTCCCCGCTAACCCTTCGATTAGTGCGCTTATAACAACACCAGCAACACACATCTTGAGTATTGTCATTAACATATTTATATAATCTTCCCTGCCCTATAGGTATGAGTATACCAATCTTAAATAAAGAGGCAATTACTCCCGTTAAGAGGAGTATACCACCACTATAAAATTGCCTCAACCCCCTACGCAAGAGAACCGACGAGTATAAAAGCTTGACTTTTCCTCCTGATAGCTGTTAGATTTGTCCGTGTCTCGGTTCAAGCTCCTACAAAAGATGGCTCTACGATTCGCAACATCTTTTATTCCTCTAACAATTATAGCATTGCTGACGGTAAGCACCCTTTCCGCTGGAGCCGTGGATAATCTTTTGCAGAACCCAGGCTTCGAGTATGGACCTTCGGGCTGGTTAAGCTATGGTGGTGGCGCTCTCTCCGTAGTTGGGTCACCAGTCCACAGCGGAGATTTTGCCGCTGCCTTCGAAAGCGACACCGCAACAACAAAGTGGATTTATCAGGTCGTATCTGTATTGGGGGGAGAAAGCTATACCTTTTCTGGCTACGCCATAAAAAATGATCCTAATATTGAGACAATTTTCCTACGGATCTCCTGGTACCAGAGCCTAGATGGCTTCGGAACCGAGATGGCTCACCACGACTCCCTCACTGTTCTGATAGATGACGAGCCCCAATACCGTCTTTTAACTACTGATGAGCTTACCGCTCCAATAGATGCACATTCGGCACGAGTTAAAGCGATACTGGAGCCGGTCTCCGACGTGGCAGCAATTGCCTATTTTGACGATCTACGCTTCGAAGGGCCTCCGCCAGCTACTCCTACTCCCACGCCGACACCGACTCCTACTCCAACACCAACACCAACACCAACACCAACACCAACTCCTACACCCACACCCACTTCTACTCCTACTCCTACCCCAACTCCTACACCTATCCCTTCGCCAACGCCTACGCCCACACCAACCCCTACTCCCACGCCTACTCCTACGCCTAATCCCACTCCTACTCCTACTCCTACTCCAACACCAACCCACAACGGCACGATCGCCGATATTGGCGATGTGCTGATTAATGAGATCCAATACGATTCTCTGCAACCGGGTGTTGATGCTTCCTTCGAGTGGGTGGAGCTCTTTAACTGCACACAAGAGCCTGTTGAGCTTGAAGGATGGAGAATCAGCGATAACTATGGCAGCGACCCGGTTCCCTCACTACACCTGCCCCCTCAGGAATTCGCGGTAATCGCCGCCTCTCAGGACTTTTACACCAGCTTCCCTGACTTCACGGGCACCATAGCCTTCATAGACGATAGCCGTGTTGGCAACGGATTGAGCAATGACGGGGACTGCCTCATCCTTGAGGACAGTGCGGAAACTGTTATTGATGCTATGTCCTACGGCGATGATAACAGTATATTGCTGCCGCCATGCCTGGATGTGGCCGAAGGCCACTCCCTGGAGCGCCAACCCGCCGGCTTTGATACCGACCAGGCCAGCGACTTTACGGATAATTCAGAGCCCACCCCAGGCTACGGCCTTTCTCCCTCCACATCCTCACCCACACCCACCATGACACCAACGCCAACAGCGGGTCCCACCGCTACGCCCACTACTACACCGACAGCGACACCTACAACCTCACCTCCCAGCAGTCCCACCCCTGAGGGCACAACGCCGCCGCCTCAAGAATCCCCGGCTCTCTCTGGAATGGCGTTGCGCGCTATTCTCATTACAGCAGCATTAGCCTTCTTTGCCGTTGTTTTCTGGTTTGGAATGAGAAAGAGGAGAAAATAATTGCCTTGCACCCCTCTCTGGGATATAATTACGCACTAGGCCAATGCCGAAGCCATCGATAATCACCATAGATGGTTGAGATTTTAGATATGATGGAGGAAAGCTGATGCCCTGGTTTTATTATCTGGGGACAATGCTCATGAAGCTCCTGCTCTTCCTTCTGGCCCGCTGGCAGGTCAAAGGGAAGGAAAATATACCCGCCCGGGGACCCCTTATCGTGGTGGCCAATCACCTAAGCATCGCCGACCCCCCGCTGCTCTCGGCAAGCATTCATCGAAGGATCATCTTTATGGGCAAGGAGGAGGCATTTCACAATCCAGTCTTTGGCCCGCTAGCGCGCGGCTGGCGAGCCTTTCCAGTGCGCCGCGGCGTATTCGATAGGGTAGCACTCCGCCGTGCCGAGGGGGTATTAGCGGAGGGTCAGGTATTAGGGATGTTCCCTGAGGCGATGAGGAGCCAAAGAGCGCAACTGCAGCAGGGCTTGACAGGTACCGCCCTCATCGCCCTACGAAGTGGTGCCACTATACTCCCCGTGGGCATCATCGGGACGGAAAAAATTGAGGGGATAAGCGTTATCTTCCGCCATCCCGCCATAATCGTAAACATCGGTGAGCCCTTTAAACCTCCCTCCATAGATGGCAGGTTAACCAAGGCTCACCTAGCCGTGGCCACTGATCTTATAATGGGGCGGATTGCTGAGCTTCTCCCACAAAGCTATCGAGGGTATTATAAAGATGGAAAAGGCTGCTGAAAAATATATCGGGGTTAACTCTTTACATTCCATCCCCGACGATGCCTAAATACTATCTAATGATAATAGAGCAGCATGCCTGAAAGGAATCGAATCGTGAAACAAAAAGTGACACAAAAATTTGGTATCTATCTGAACACCAAAGAACTGAAAGTGGCTAGGATCAATTCCCCCCACTGGATCCCCTCCGAGCCGGATTGGGTATTCCTTACGCCAGAGGTTAATATGACCCTGCTCAAGATCCGCCAACTGGCTGAAGAGCAGAAGCTTGTGAGCCAGCCCGATAAGCTGGTCTGGATCTAGCATTTGTATCCGGGGATACTTGCTTGGCTAACAGATCTAGGTGTTATCTGGGTGTTCAAAAAAACCTTTATATGTTATAATATCGACCTAGCTAGCTCGAAAAAGTTATGAGGGCGTTTGATGGATAAGGAACGCAGGGTCGTCTGGTTTGAGGAAGTAGGAAAAGAGGACCTTCCCCAGGTCGGCGGGAAGGGGGCAAACCTGGGGGAGATGATCAGGGCCGGCATTCCCGTCCCCCCCGGCTTCATCGTTACCGCCCAAAGCTACTTTTACTTCCTCGAGAAATCAAGCCTCACCGATACAATTCGCAAGCTACTCTCCGATTTGGATCCCAACGACAGTGAAAAACTACAAAAGACCGCCTCAAGAATTATGAGGTTTCTCAATGCGGCCGTCATGCCCAAAGAGGTCGCCCGGAAAATCGCCCAATCCTACGGCAAGCTAGGTAGCGGCGCGGTTGCGGTGCGCTCCTCAGCCACCGCAGAGGACCTGCCAGAGGCATCCTTCGCCGGCCAGCAGCGCACCTTCCTAAACGTAACAGGGGAAAGTGATGTAGTCACCGCAGTGCAGGGCTGCTGGGCATCCCTCTTCGAGCCGCGAGCCATCTTCTACCGGGCCAATCAGGGCTTCGATCACTTCTCCGTCGGAATCGCGGTGCCGATACAACGGATGGTGCAGTCGGAGGCCTCGGGCGTTATGTTTACCATCGACCCAATCACCAACGATCGCAGCAAGATAGTCATTGAAGCGGTCTACGGTCTGGGGGAAGCTATCGTTTCCGGCGAGGTAACACCTGACCTATATGTGGTGGATAAAAAAGAGCTGGAGATAATCGATAAGAAAATCGCCCGGCAGGAATGGCAACTGGTGCGCAATGCTAAAGGAGGCAAAGACTTCGAGAATGCTAACATCAAAGTGGACATCCTCGAAGCGGAGCAAGCGAAGCAGAAATTTTCCGACGAGGATATCGTTGCCCTGGCGAAGATCGGCAAACGAATCGAAGACCACTACGACTTCCCCCAGGATATCGAATGGGCTAAAGAGGGGGAGGACTTGTTCATTGTTCAAACCCGCCCGGTGACCACCATAAGGGAGACCACTGAGCAAAAAGGGGAGACAGGAACAGTGGAGACGCTCTTGCTTTCCGGCTCACCAGCAAGCCCGGGTATGGCCTCCGGGCCAAGCCGGATAATCTACCGACCCTCTGAGATCGATAGGGTCTTGGAGGGCAATGTGCTGGTCGCCGAGATGACCACACCTGACTATGTGCCCGCAATGAAGCGGGCAGCGGCCATAGTAACCGATCGCGGTGGTAGAACCTGCCACGCCGCAATCGTAAGCAGGGAGCTAGGCCTCCCCTGCGTGGTGGGAACGGAGAATGCTACCAAGGTACTAAAACAGGAGCAAATCATCACCGTCGATGGCTCCACAGGGAATGTCTTTGATGGCCGGCTGGTCACGGAGAAGACCACTACTCCCACTTTCGAACCCAGGATTCGCGTTAGGACGAACACAAAGGTTTACGTTAATCTCGCCGAGCCGGAACTGGCGGAAAAGGTTGCGAGTCGCCACGTCAATGGCGTGGGGCTGCTTCGCGCCGAGTTCATAATCGCCCAGATCGGAGAACACCCCCGCCATATGATCAGCCAAGGGCGGGGGGAGGAGTTCGTGGAGCGGCTCACGGAGGGCGTTACTACGTTCGCAAAGGCATTCAAGCCCCGACCGGTAGTCTATCGAACTACCGACTTTAAGACCAATGAATATCGCAATCTCAAGGGCGGGGAGCAATACGAGGATATCGAAGAGAATCCCATGCTTGGCTACCGGGGGTGCTCCCGCTATGTGCAGGAAGCCGATCTCTTCAAGATGGAGATAGAGATGGTCAAGCGGGTGAGGGAAGATTATAAGAATCTATGGATAATGATCCCCTTTGTAAGAACAGTTAAAGAGATGGCTCATTTGATGAGCACATTGAAGGACGAGGGTCTTAGCTCCTCCAAGGACTTCAAGATTTGGATGATGGTTGAGGTGCCCTCCAATATCTTCCTTATCGACGAGTTCATCGATGTGGGCATCGATGGCATCTCCATCGGCTCAAACGACCTGACTCAGCTCATACTCGGGATAGATCGCGACAGCCCAAAGCTAGCAGATATATTCGATGAGCGAAATGAGGCGGTAATGCTGGCACTGAAGAAGGCGATAAAAGCCGCAGCCAGAAGAGGGATTACCGTTTCCATCTGCGGGCAGGCGCCCTCGGTCTACCCGGAGCTTACCGAGAAGCTGGTAAAATGGGGGATTACCTCTATCTCGGTAAGCCCTGATGCCATCGAGAGTACCAGGGAGATAATCGCCAAGGCTGAGGGGAGAATGGTCAGCCCCTCCCTGTGGAGACGGAAGGCCCGCAACCCCCACAAGCTTTACCAGCCGGCAAATACTAAAAGCGCCCCAAGAGAAAGGTAATACGGCTCATAAGTTGAGCAAGATCGACCGTATCATAGAGAAATACCGAGCGGATAAAAGCGCCTTGATCCAGATGCTTCTTGAGATCCAGCGGGAAAAACGCTGGCTTCCCCCCAAGGCTCTGGCGAGGGTGAGCCAGAGGTTAGGGATCCCCATTAACCAGATCTACCACATAGCTACCTTTTATAAGGCCTTCAGCCTGATCCCCCAAGGTCGTCACTCCGTCTCAGTATGCCTGGGTACCGCCTGCCACGTGCGCGGCGCCCCTCGCCTTCTGGACAGGGTGACAGATACGCTACACATTGAGCCAGGGGAGACCAGCCCGGACATGAAATTTACCCTGAGCACGGTAAACTGCCTCGGCTGCTGTGCCCTGGGACCGGTGATGGTAGTTGACGGTGAATACCTCGGCAATCCCTCCGCGAAAGAAATTAAAAGGGTCATCGCTAGCTGCAACTAGAAGGAACTATGATAAAACTGAAATCGGCTGCTGATCTAGCAGGCGTAAGGCAGCAGTTATTGTCCCAGAGAGACCCCAGCAAACCTTGTATTACTATTTGCTCAGGCACAGCTTGCCACGCCTATGCCAGCGAAAAGACCGCTACAGCATTTGTCAGTGAGATCGAAAGGAATGGCCTCAAAGGTAAGGTGGATATACGGCGCACCGGGTGCCACGGCTTTTGTGAGCGGGGGCCCATAGTCGTTATCTTCCCCGAGGAGATCTGCTATCTAGGAGTTAAGCCCGAAGATGTTCCTGAGATCGTCTCCACTACCCTCATGGAAAACAGGCTGGTCAATCGATTGCTATACGATGATAGCAACGGTGGGAAAATAGTACGCGAGGGAGAGATTCCATTTTATAAGCATCAGAGCCGGATTGTCTTTGGCAACAATCGGCTCATCGACCCCAAGAGCATCGAGGACTACATTGCCATAGGCGGCTATTCTGCCCTGTCAAAGGCGCTCTTCAAGATGAGCCCTGATGAGGTAGTTGAAACGGTAAAGCGGGCCAACCTCAGGGGCCGAGGCGGCGGCGGTTTCCCCGCCGGACTAAAGTGGGAGACTACCCGCAACGGCCCAGGGAAAGTAAAGTACGTAATCGTAAACGCCGATGAAGGTGACCCCGGCGCCTACATGGACCGCAGCCTGCTTGAGGGCAACCCCCACAGCGTGCTGGAGGGCCTGATCATCGGTGCCTATGCTATTGGCTCCCATGAGGGTTATATCTATGTGCGCCAGGAGTACCCGCTCGCCGTAGAGAATCTTTCCATTGCCCTCAGTCAGGCACGGGACTACGGTCTTCTGGGGAAAAACATCCTCGGCTCCGGCTTCAATTTTGATGTTACCATCCACCGCGGTGCCGGGGCCTTCGTTTCAGGTGAATCGAGTGCCTTGATGACCGCCATCGAGGGAAAAGTAGGGGAGCCGCGGCCAAAGTATGTTCGCACCGCGGTGAGCGGGATCAGGGAAAAACCGAGCAACCTGAACAACGTGGAGACCTGGGCTAATATACCTCTTATAATCAGCAGGGGTGCTGATTGGTTTGCCAGCATTGGCACCGCGGGTAGCAAGGGGACCAAGATTTTCTCCCTGGTGGGCAAGGTGAACAATACCGGACTGGTGGAAGTGCCCATGGGGATGACGCTCCGCGAGATCATATACGACATCGGGGGCGGCATTCGCTATGGAAAGAAATTCAAGGCAGTCCAGACCGGGGGACCCTCAGGGGGGTGCCTTCCCCAAAGCCTCCTTGATATACCGGTGGACTTCGATGAGCTTACCCGGGTAGGTTCGATGATGGGCTCCGGCGGCATGATTGTAATGGATGAGGATGATTGTATGGTGGATGTGGCCAGGTATTTCCTGAACTTCCTCGCCGAGGAGTCGTGTGGAAAGTGCATCCCCTGCCGTGAGGGGATAAGGCAAATGCTCAATATACTGAACAGGATTTGTGACGGAGAGGGCCGGATAGGGGATATCGAGCTTCTGGAGGAGCTATCCGAGGTGGTCCGGGATGCCTCCCTCTGCGCCCTGGGGCAAACCGCTCCCAACCCGGTGCTCAGCACCATCAGATACTTTAAGGATGAGTATGAAGCTCATATCAAGGAGAGGCGTTGCCCTGCCCGGGCATGTAAAGCGCTTATATCCTACTATGTCCAGCCGGAAAAATGCCAGGCCTGCCAGATCTGCCTCAGAGAATGCCCGGTGGGGGCGATAACCGGGGGCAAGAACCTGGTGCATGTTATCGACCAGGACAAGTGCACCAAATGCGGGACCTGCCTCGAGGTCTGCCCACCACGCTTCGGCGCCGTGGTGAAACTCTCCGGCGAGCCGGTTCCGGAAGCACCTCCCCAGGGGACCAAGGTGGAGCGCACCAAAGGGGCACGTAAATGAAAAAGGTCCTAAAAGTCAGTTTAACCATCAACGATAGAGAGATCAAGGCAAAAGAGGGAATGACCATCCTCGACGCAGCCCGCGATGCCGGGATCTATATCCCTACTCTTTGCTACCATGAGAAGCTGGCTCCTTACGGCGCCTGCCGCATTTGTACCGTTGAGGTATCCAAGGGCAAAAAAAACAGGCTGGTGACCTCCTGTGTCTATCCGGTGGAAGAGGGACTGGTGGTAAACACAGATTCACCCAGGGTTATCAAGCTGCGTAAAATGCTCCTGGAGCTGATGCTAGCCTCCTCTGCGGCGAAGACCATACAGGATTTGGCCCGCCAGTATGCTGTTACCCAGCCACGCTTCGAGGCAGAAAAGACCAACTGCATCCTCTGCGGTCTTTGTGTACGTTACTGCAACGAGATCAAGAGAGCTAACGCTATTGGATTTGTGGGGAGAGGCACCGAGCGCCGGGTGGTGTTCTACCCACAGATCGCTTCTACAGTATGTGCGAGTTGTCGAGAGTGCTTTAGCCTCTGTCCCACAGGTAAACTCCCCTCGGAAACCGACGGTGTCTGCTTCGATGACCTTACGCTCGAGGACTTCCTCAGCGCAAGACAAGCCACCGTTTAGAGAAGCGGAAAGGCAACGGTGAATCGCCCCTCAGCAAGCTGAGGAGAATCTGAAAGTTCCTCGAATATACGCAGTTAGAAGGAGTACTCCCCGTGGTTTTAATGTTCAATATATTTCCGCCAGTACTTGGGTACCCAGACCACTTGGCACTTAATGTCAGAAACGGCATGCTTTGTCCTTCCAATCCCAATGCCAATGTTATACACGAAAAGGCTTTAATTAGGAAAGCGCCACAAAGCCGCCCTGCGGCGAGCCGCTTTCCTCCCTCGAGCTTGCTTGCGAGTATCCATCCGGAGGTTCTATAAAAGTGTCGCCCCCTATTGATATTCGCCATTGGCTCGAGGAAAGGGAAGAAGGCCTTTCTCCTTACGCCGCAAAGAGCAGGTTGTCTCGAGGCAGGAAGCTTGATGAAGAGCCCTGTCCCATGCGTACCGCATTTCAGCGCGATCGCGACCGGATCATACACTGCAAGGCATTCCGCCGCCTGAAGCATAAAACGCAGGTATTCATCGCACCACTGGGCGATCACTACGTAACCAGGCTCACCCATACCCTTGAGGTATCCCAGATCGGCCGTTCCATCTCTCGTGCCCTGAACCTGAACGAGGATCTCACCGAGGCCATCGCCCTTGGTCACGACCTGGGCCATACCCCCTTCGGACATGAGGGCGAAGAGGTGCTCAATAATCTCTACCCCGGGGGATTCAGGCATAACGAGCAAAGCCTCAGGGTAGTGGACATACTGGAAAAGGATGGTCGAGGGCTCAACCTGACATGGGAAGTAAGGGAAGGAATCCTTAAACACGCCAAGACCGGGGCAGATATTCTGGGCGAAGAATGGGGATCAGTAGATACGCTTGAGGGTCAGGTATGTAAGATTGCGGACATCATCGCCTACATCAATCATGACATCGGCGATGCGGTGCGGGCAGGCATTCTCAGCGAGGATGACCTTCCTCATCAGGCTGTAGCCATTCTGGGGCACTCCCATTCCGAGAGGATCAATACCCTAGTCTCAGATGTTGTCAATTTCTCCTGGGCTGCAACGGGTGCCGATGGTGGAACGCCCTCAATCGGCATGGGCCAGGTGACTCAGGAAGCGGCAAATACCCTGCGCCAGTTTTTGTTTAAAAAGGTGTATAATATAGCTAGGGAGGAGGCTGAGCGGGCCAGGGAGGTGGTTCGTCTTTTATACCAGTATTTCACCGCTCACGATGAAGCCCTGCCTCAGGAATACAAGCTCGGCGACGATAGCGTGGAACGGAGGGTGGTAGACTATATCTCGGGGATGACCGATAATTACGCCCTGAGTATAGCGGAGCAGATTATTCATCCGCAGCATGAATAAAAAGCCGTATTTAACCAAACAGTGTTGAATGGTTTAAATAACAGAGCCGGACGAAATAATGGGCGTTATCGATGAGATAAAAGGCAGACTCGACATCGTGGATATAGTCTCGGATTATGCTACCCTGCAGAAGTCGGGGCGCAATTTTAAGGCGATATGCCCCTTTCACACCGAGAAAACCCCCTCTTTCTTTGTCTTCCCGGAGCGGGGGACCTGGCACTGCTTCGGCAGTTGCGGCACAGGCGGCGATATATTTTCCTTTATTATGAAACAGGAAGGCATCGACTTCGGCGCAGCGCTTCGAATCCTTGCTGAGCGGGCCGGGGTAACCCTGGTCTCAAAGCAAAAAGAGAGGGACGTGGACAAGGAGACGGAAAGGCTATACCTGATAAACGCGGCTGCAGCACAGTACTTTCATCATCTGCTGCTCAATGCCAAAGCCGCTGAGACAGCTCGACGCCATCTAAGCGAGCGAGGTATCTCCAAAGAGATTATCGATATCTTCGAGCTCGGCTTCAGCCCTAATAGCTGGGATGCACTATACCAGCACCTCAAGAGCAGAGGCTATGAGAGCGATACGATGGTGAGCGCAGGTTTGTCTATCGCCAAGGAGGGAGGGGGATTCCGCGACCTGTTTCGAAATCGCCTGATGATTCCCATCAGAAATGAGGATGGGAAGGTAGTTGGTTTTGGTGCCCGCGCCCTCGATAACACTACCCCTAAATATCTTAACTCCCCCCAGACAGCCATCTTCAACAAGAGCAGCCTCCTTTACGGGATCGACCGCGCCAAGGAAGCGATCAGGGAGCAGGGCCTGGCCATCATCGTGGAAGGATACATGGATGTGCTCACCGCCCATCAGCATAGCATAGCCAACGTGGTAGCCCCCATGGGCACCTCCCTTACCCATAAGCAGTTGGAGATAATCAAACGGTTGACCAGAAACCTCGCCCTGGCTCTCGATGCCGATGCTGCCGGCGAGCAGGCCACGCTCCGCGGGCTGGAGGTGGCAAGGCAAGCGTTCAGCGAGCGGGTCGACCGCAGAGAGAAGAGATGGCTGGAGGGAGACTCCAAGATGGAGGGGAAGGTGAAAGTCATCTTCATGCCACAGGGAAAGGACCCCGACGAGGTGATTCGGGAAAGCACGGAGGAGTGGCAGAGGATGGTCAGCGAGGCCTCGACGGTGATGGACTACTTTTTCAACGCAGTTATCTCCAAACTGGATATGAGCAGCGCGAGCGGAAAACTGGAAGCTAAGAACCAGCTCCTTCTCTTTATCTTGGAAACCGCAGATGAAGCTGAGAAGGATATCTATTTGAAAAGGCTCAGTGAACTGACGGGTATAGACGAAAAGACCCTCGTCGGCGAGGCAGCCCGGCTCAAACCCACCAAGCGAGAGAGAGCCAAAGCAGCGGTACCGCTTCCCTCCACCCAGGCCCCCAGCCACCCGCTGGATGAATACTGCCTCGCTCTCCTTTTGCAGCATCCGGGGCTGCGAGATCAGGGTATTGCGATCCCCCCACACTATTTCGAAGGAACGGAAAATCGCGAGCTCTTCCTCGCCTGGCTGAATAACACAGATGCGGAGAATATCCGCCATAGCCTCGATGTTAGCCTCCATAAGCATCTCGACACATTGATGGCCAGGGCGCTGCCCCCAGCAAGCGAGCGGGAGATGAAGACTGCCCTAGCCGACTGTACCCGCCGCCTGGGGGAGCAACAACTGAGGAGGCTCAAGGTACTGGAGGAGATGCTCCTTTCAGAGGCGGAGTCAGAGGGGGATAAGAATGTGATAAAAGAGCATGTGGAAACTCTACTGCAAAAGGCTCTAGAGCCAACGACCCAGTTAAAGGGCCTGTTTGAAAAAGCTAGGAGAGAACGAAAAGGGGTGCGGCAATGACCTTGGGAAATCACGAAGAGCTGGATAACCTGTTTAAACGGAAGCGGGACACCGAGCCTTCCGAGGGAGTCTCCAACCTGTCTGCAGAGCACGCCCTGGAGTCACTGGCAGATCTCTACGCCGCTTTCTCGGGCAGCTCTATATTGAGCAAGGAGGCGAAACCCCACGCCGCCTGGTCAGAGCAAGAGGTCGCCGAACCGGCGGTGGAGGAGGATGAACCAGGGCATGAGACCGAACCTGAGGCGCCGCTGCAAGAGAACGTGCTGGAATTTGAAGAGCAGGATGTCATGGATGACCCGGTACGAATGTATCTCCGTGAGATTGGCAACGTAGCCCTCCTGAATGCTAACGAAGAGAAGGTCTTGGCAAGCAAGATGGAGCAGGATAGACATATCAAAAATATCAAGAATGATTGGCTCGCCAGAAATGGCACCACTCCCTCAGCAACCGACGTCATGCTCACCATACTGGAGCAGCTATGCCAGTCAGCAACGCTCATCGATTCCGTGGAGAAAGAGCTTGACCTGACTCCCGCCGCCAGTCTGGCAGAGAGGATCTCAGACCCAAGGTTTCGTGCTGCCGTTGACAATGCAATTGACCCACAATTAATCGGCACAATCGCAGATAGAGTGAATGAAGAGCGAGCCACTATAGGGCGGGATATTATAGAGCTGTCGATAAATAGCAAACTCCTCCCGCCGGGTATATTGGAGGCTATAGAGGGCAAAACCGCCGCCGAGGTAAGCGCCAGCTTATCTGAGCCTGATTTCATTATGCAACTACAGTTCAAAGAAAAAGAGTTCGCAGCACACCTGAAGATGATCGCCCATGAAGCGGCCAGGGCGTCAAGTCACCTTACCGAGGCTAACCTTCGCCTCGTGGTCAGTGTGGCTAAAAAGTACATTGGTAGGGGGATGTCGCTCCTCGACCTGACTCAGGAGGGCAATATTGGGCTGATCAGGGCAGTAGAGAAGTTCGATTACCGAAAGGGCTACAAGTTCAGCACATACGCTACCTGGTGGATCAGGCAGGCGATTACCAGGTCCATTGCAGACCAAGCGCGCACCATCCGCATTCCCGTACATATGGTGGAGACCATTAATAAGCTGCTGCGAATTAGCCGCCGGCTGGTTCAGGAGCATGGACGAGAGCCCACCAGTGATGAGATCGGTAAGGGTATGGAGGTCACCCCGGAGAAGGTGAGGGAAATTATCAAGGTGTCCCAGGAGCCAGTATCCCTAGAGACCCCTATTGGTGAGGAGGAGAATAGCCACCTAGGCGATTTCATCGAGGATAGCAGCGCCCTACCACCCCCGGATGCGGCCTCACACCAGCTCCTTAAGGAGCAGATCGACGATGTGCTCTTTACTCTCAATGACCGGGAGCGCCGGGTGCTGCAACTGAGATTCGGGCTCGAGGATGGGCGGAGCCGCACCCTGGAGGAGGTGGGTCGCGAATTTGGGGTCACCAGAGAGCGCATTCGTCAGATAGAGGCCAAGGCACTGAGAAAGCTGCGTCACCCGAGCCGCTCCAAGAAGCTCAAGGATTACCTGGAATAAATTGAATAGAAATATCATAAGAACCTTATTCCTAACCTTGGGCGCTATCTCCTCCCTACTACTACTTATTGCCGGCATAGGGGGCTATTTTATCACCGGTCAGGCACCCATAGATAATTGGGGGAAATGGGTGAAGCCGACCGATGAAGCGGTCAGTAGGCTGGATGAGGAGATCGAAGCATTCGAGGATGAGATGGATGAAGCAGTTGTGGGAGAATATATCGCACTGGAGCTAACCGAGGAGGAGGCCACCTCCAAACTGGACCAGCTCGCCAGGGCTGGAAATCTTTCCATAGATATAGAATATCCCCAGATCTACTTCAGGGATGGGATGGTGCGGGCTTTTGCCATAGTTGAAATGGGTATCGATGTGCAAGTAGCTATTCAGGCTAACATAGGGGTTAATGGTGAGATGCCTGACATAACGATTGAGAGCCTCAACCTGGGTAGAATTCCGATCCCCAAGGCACTCATCAACAGTATGATGACTGCCATAGAGCGAGCATTGGAGGAACGGTGGGAGGATCTTCACTTGCTGCTACAGGAGGTCACTATCGAGCAAGGCGAGATAATGATCGTGCTGGCAAAAAATTAGCCTTCAACGGAGCAACGACTTCAGGCTTCCTCCCCGCGCCATCTGTTTCATGAGCTTTTGTGTCTGGCGGAACTGGTTCAGGAGTTGATTGATCTCATGAGGCGTGGTGCCACTGCCCCGGGCGATGCGACGCCTCCTGCTCCCGTCGATAATCTCCGGGCTGCGCCGCTCCTGGGGGGTCATTGACAGGATGACCGCCTCAATAACCTTTAGTCTCCCCTCATCTACCGCGTCAGGGGCACGGCGGGCGATGGAGGAGAGCCCCGGTATCATCTCCACCAGTTGGCTCAGAGACCCCATCTTCTGCATCTCGCGGAGCTGCCCCAGAAAGTCTTCCAGATCGAGGGTTGCATGGCGCACCTTTTTCTCCAGTTTCCGCGCCCGCTCCTGGTCGAAGGTCTTCTCAGCCCTTTCGACCAGGGTGAGCATGTCACCCATCCCCAGGATACGCGATGCCAAACGGTCAGGGTGGAATGTTTCCAGGGCATCCAGTTTCTCACCGGTTCCGATAAACTTTACCGCCACCCCGGTGACCGCCTTAATTGAGAGGGCCGCCCCGCCTCTAGCATCGCCATCCATCTTGGTGAGGATGAGCCCGCTAAGCCCCAATTTTGTATGGAATTCCTCAGCGGCGCGAACCGCGTCCTGGCCGGTCATCGCATCCACCACCAGAAGCACCTCATCAGGCTTGAGCTCCCGTTTGATCTCCACCACTTCCTTCATCATAGCCCCATCTATATGGAGACGTCCGCCGGTGTCGGCTATTACCCAGGTAGCGGCCAGCTCCTTAGCACGCTTCAGTGCTTGGGCGCATACAGATACCGGGTTCGCATCCGCCCTATAAACGGGGATCTCCAGCCCCTTGCCCAGTGTAACGAGCTGCTCTACGGCAGCGGGTCGGCGGAGGTCAGCGGCAACGAGCAGCGGGCGCTGTCCCGAACTCCTTAGGTGAAGCGCCAGCTTTGCCGCTGTCGTTGTTTTCCCCGAGCCCTGAAGCCCAACGAGCATCATTACCGTCGGGGGACGAGGGGCCTGCGCCAGGTGACTGGGGGCTCCCCCTAAAATGATGGTAAGCTCCTCATTTACTACCTTGATCACCTGCTGCGACGGGGTGAGGCTCTCCAGCACCTCGCTACCCAGGGAGCGCTCCCGCAATCTAGCGATAAAATCCTTTACCACCTTAAAGTTAACATCAGCCTCCAGAAGCGCCAGCCTTACCTCCCGGAGCGCATCATCGACATCCTTTTCGGTGAGCCGACCCTTGCTCCCCAGCCGTTTAAAAACGCTCCCCAGCCTCTCCGATAATACCTCGAACATAAGCCACCTCAGACCAGCATCATTCTAATTGGCGTTGCGCCATTAATCAAGCTATAAGCTCTTGGCTCGGTTATGCTAGAATAAAGACTGTAACTGGAATGGGGTTATTATCACCTTGCTCACCTTTCATAGTGGCGTTGGGGAAATCAGCGGTAAAATTGCCTCTCCCAATATGGGACACCCGAATTTTTCTATATTTTTGGAGCGAGCTTTGCCCTGAAAGTAAGCTTCTGTTAGGAATTATTACCGCCATCAACAAATATTCAGCCTGGCGATTTAACTGATCTGGATATAATGCTCAAAGTCACGGGATTTTAAAAGGTAGAGGTTTTAACGATTCATACCGATAAGCCCGGAGCATTCCGACCTGTAATAAAGGTCTAGATAGGCAGATAGAAGTTATCGCCGATAATACAATTCTTGTGACCAATCCGACCTTAGAGGAGGTAAAAGATGATCCCCATTAGAATTGCGCTGCGAAACTTCATGTGCTATCTAGAAGGGGAGCTCTCCTTCGAAGGGCTTCATGTGGCCTGCCTTTGCGGCGACAACGGCAATGGAAAGTCGGCGCTCCTCGATGCGATAACCTGGGCACTGTGGGGGAAGGCAAGGGCAAAAAGCGACGACGAGCTCATTTATTTAGGAAGGACAGAGATGGGGGTGGAGTTCGAGTTCGCTGTTATGCAAGAAGGACGGGAGCGATACCGAGTTCTGCGCAAGCGGTCAAAACCAAAGCTTCGGGGAGCAGGGAAGACCCTGCTGGAGCTTCAGCAAGCCACGGATCAAGGCTACAGGTCAATCAGCGGAAACAGTGTTCGGGAAACGCAGCGAGAGATCGAGAAAATCTTGCGCATGAATTACGATACCTTTATCAATAGTACCTTCCTGCTCCAGGGTCACGCCGATGAATTCACCAAGAAGGAACCTTATAGACGCAAGGAAATCCTAGCTGACATCCTGGGTCTTTCCCGATACGATGAGCTGGAGGATCGGTCAAAGAATTACGCCAGGCAAAAGGATAGAGCCAAAAGGGACCTAGAGATTGCCATCGATAATATCAACGCCGAGTTGGCGAACAAAGCGGAGTACCAGACTCAGCTCCGAGAGGTGGGCGAGGCAATAGCCGAAGTGGAGAAGGAGCGGTGTGAATGGGAGAAGAAGGTCAATGCCCTTACAAATCAGAAGAGCGAGCTGGATTGGAGAAAAAAGCAACAGGAGGAGATAGAGGGACGCATTAAACAGGCGGGGGAAACGGTAAGCTCTTTCGAGTATCGGGTTCGAGATCATCACCAGAGGGCAGAAAAGTACGAGAAGGTGATTGCGGGCCACGAGGAGGAGCTTGCTAAAGTTCGTGTTCACCTCGATGCGGTGGCCAAGCAGGAAAGCGTGTTGGTGGGGAGGAGGGGAGAGTATGAAAAAACCTCCAATTTAATCCACCATGTCACCTCCGCCAATGCCAGCTTAAAGGAAGAGATGAAGCAGCTCAGAGAGAAGCTCGACATGCTATCCCAAGAGGAGGCAACGTGCCCCTTATGTGGCACCGAACTGGGAGTTGAGGGAAGGAGGAAGATTATGGCAAGCTACGAGGATGAGGGGCGGCAGAAGAAAGAGCTCTTTCGCACCAACGAGGATGAAAAAAGGCGCTTGGAAACGGGGTTAAATGCCTTGAAGCGAGAGATAGGCGAACTGGAGAGGATGACAAGGGAGGGGCGGGCACAATGGGATCGAGGCGCAGAGACCCTGGAGAAAGAACACACCGAGGCGGAAAGCTCCCTACCCAAGGAGAAGGAAGCCCTGGCCATGGCAGAGGAAAACCTGAGGCGCTGGCGCTCCACACTCGATGCCGATACCCAGAGACGGGATTCCATTAATGCAGATCTTGCCATCCTCCCTGAGCTCGAAGACAGCCTGAGCAGTGCACAGCAGACCCACAATGAGCTAACCAGAAGGGAGGCGCAAGGTCGCCAGAAGCTGGGGGAGATCCAGGCGAATCTGGGACGCTTCTCTTCCCTGGAGCTAAGCAGAGGAGAGAAGAAGGCCGAGCGCGATAATGTGACCAGGGAAGAAAAGATATACGAAGAGCTGGCCGCCGCCTTTGGCAAGAAGGGGATTCAGGCGCTCATCATCGATACGGCGCTCCCCGAGATCGAGGAGGAGGCTAACCGGCTGCTTGCCCGGATGACCGATAACCGGATGAGTGTGAAGATCGAAACGCAGCGGGCTTACAAGACCAAGAAAGAAGAGTCGGTGGAAACCCTCGATATAAATATATCGGACGAACTGGGCATGCGACGCTATGAGATGTACAGCGGCGGTGAGGCATTTCGGATCGACTTCGCGCTGCGCATCGCTCTTTCAAAACTGCTGGCACGGCGCGCGGGAGCACCCCTGCCCACGCTGATCATCGATGAGGGATTTGGCTCCCAGGACTCCAGCGGCAGGGAGCGGCTGGTGGAGGCTATAAACTCGATTCAGGACGACTTTGAGAAGATTTTGGTCATAACGCACATCGAGGATTTAAGGGATGCCTTCGATGAGCGCATTGAGGTGACCAAGGGCACTGAGGGCTCGCTGCTCAAGGTGAGCTGAGGATTGACAACGGGGCATTTTACGCTTAATCTTATTTTTATACTGCTCTAAGGAGGTTTATATGGCAATCGATGTAACGGTCAAAAAAACAGAGCCGATAACAGTGGCCTTCGTCTCAAAGAAGGGGCCCTACAGCCTGATTAGCGAGACATTTGGTACGCTCTATCGCTGGATCGGGGAGAAGAGCTTTGTGCCCGCCGGAGCGCCAATTGGGGTCTATTTCAACGCCCCCGGGCAGGTTCCCGACGAGGAACTGTTATGGGAACTCCGCAGCCCCATAGCGGGGGATGTAGCCCCGAGTGGTCCTGACGAGCAAGGCCTTGGTGTCAAGAAAGTGGAAGGTACACAGGTGGCTTCCACCATGCATAAGGGGCCTCATGATCAGGTGGGGGCTACTTATGGCGCGCTTGCAGGATGGATCGCGGAGAACGGATACGAGATCGTGGGCCCTTCGGAGGAAGTCTACCTCAGCGACCCGGATAAGACTCCTCCAGAGGAGCTGCTTACCGAGGTCCGCTTCCCGGTGCGCAAGCGATAGAGGGCTGGGGCTTTGCGAAGTGCGCAACATTTGGGCCAGCGAAGTATAAATTAAACACGCCTTTATATCCAGTTGTAAGCGAAAAAATCATGGATCATTTTCCCCAAGAGGAACACCCTCTATTGTAACGTATGTTCCGGTTCCAATAGCTATAAGCTCTCCACTGGAAGCCGACACTCGCATCTCAGCTACAGAAATGCGCTTACCTGACTTAATTACCCATCCCTCAGCGTGAAGTTCGCTTTCTTTCACCGGATTCAATAGGTGAATCTTAAATTCGCTTGTAGCAATCCAAATACCTTCATTGTGAGCTGCCACCGCAAACCAACCGGCGGTGTCTAACATAGTTGCTATTACTCCTCCGTGGATACCCTTGGCTGCATGATCAAGATTTGGATTATATGGGAGATTTATATATGCATGTCCTTGCTCATCAAACGAAAGAGCCATACCGAACAGTCTTGCTATCGGCGCTGCGCGAAATAGTTCAATTAAATTCTGTTGCCAAGCGGCATTCATTTTCCCTCCTCATTATCGTGGTTTATCGATACAATTGCACATGATAGCCACACATGCGAACCCATAGATAGCTCCATACCCTTTACCACCCAAGCTCTGCAGACTAGCTTCGTGCGAAGCATTTAGGAAAGCGAAGGGAGGCGTAATCTGGTGTTCGCCTCCCAGTCTATTGTTGTAATGCCAATACCCCGTGTTTAACCTTATCGCTTTGCCGAATATTTCTCTGCCAAGTCACCGGCAATGGGCAGCTTGAAGCGCTCCCCCTGGTAGGCCTTCACCATTAGTATGATCCACATCACAAAGGCAAAGAGTCCCCCGAGCGACGTGAGCACCATGAATAGAAGACCGATGAAGGGGATCAACTCCAAGATGCCAAAAACGATCATAACCGCGGTTACGGCACCGAAGAAAATGATGGACTGCACAGCGTGAAAGCGGACATACTCATCCTTCTCCTCAATCAGGTAGAATATCAGCCCGGTTATCCAGCCCAGCACATACGACAGCAGTGCGGCCACGTTGGGGTCAAGTCCAGTACTTTTCTTATCCTGGCTAATTTTTCACCTCCTCCATCGATGTCATTACATCAATTTTACAAGCCTATCTCATCGGCAATCGCTTTCATCGCCTCAAGACCCAGGGCGATGAACTCCTCAAGCTCAAGGCCGAGCTCGCTGCACGTGGTGATCTGCTCCCGATTTGCCCCGGCAGCAAATCTCTTCTCGCCGAAGCGCCTCATAAGCGACCTGGTGGTGAGTCCCTCAAGTTTCTCATCCGGGCGCACCAGAGAAGCGGCAACGATGAGCCCGGTGAGAGGGTCAGCGCAGAAAAGGGCCTTTCCCAGCAGGGTTTCAGGGGAGATACCGTGAGCTTCATTGTGGCAGAATATGGCTTGCGCCATCTCCTCCGATGCGCCAAGCTCCCGGGCTATGTCCGCCCCCAGCTCGCTATGAGCAAGCATATCACCCTCGGTGAGCTCTACATCGATGTCATGGAGCAGTCCGGTAAGCCCCCACACCCCCTCATCCTGGCCAAATTTTCTGGCCATCGCCCTCATGATAGACTCGGTGGCCAGCATGTGGTAGATGAGGTTCCGATTTTCCACATTGGCCTCGATGGAGTCCAGGGCATCGTCTCTGGTGAGTCTCTCTACCTCCACTTTTCGCTCTACGCCTCTCTCTCTGTCAACACCCAATAAGTCATACTGCCGAATTTATCCAGCCTATTTCCCCCACCTGCCGCGGGAAATCCTTGAGAGCAAGCGATCCCAGGTGTTGCCCGAAAGGTTGCCAACCCGGATCATACGCAGTATTAGATTTATCGCTTCCGCCTTTTCAGCGCCGTAGGCCTCATCCAGCCTTCCAACTGCTTCAGGGTCAGGCCTGGCATCGGAATCGGCCCAGTGCTGGGCATAGAGCAATGCTATGGCCTCATCTTCAGGGCAATTGTCCATGCTACCGGTGAGAAGCCCGGCGATTTCCTCTTGCTCAACCCCGCTCCGCAGGGCTTCTCTGGTGTGAAGCCAGCAACAGTAGCGGCAACCATAGACAGAGGTAACCGAGAGCATAAGCCTTTCTCTGAAGGCACTGGGTATCCGCTTTTCCCTCATTACCCGTCTGACATTCCTTACGTTCTTTGTTAGAAAGGATATATCCACAAAAAATTCCCCGATGCCATATGTCCTCTTACTGAACTTACGGTTCGCTATCCATGAGCTAGGTTGTCCTGTGTCTCTGGCCACATCAGGCTTCCTCATGCTTGAACCGCTTCCAACCTGTCGGAGTGCTTCGCCAGCATCCCCTTCAGGTATTGCCCGGTTAAGGAGCCATCCTCTTGAGCCACCTCCTCCGGCGTTCCTGTGGCGATGACATATCCCCCGCGATCGCCCGCACCCGGGCCGAGGTCGATCAGGTAGTCTGCGTTCTTAATCATATCGAGGTGGTGCTCGATGAGGAGCACGGTATTACCCCAATCGACGAGGCGATGGAGCACCCTGAGCAATGCGGCGGCATCCTCGAAGGAGAGCCCTGTAGTCGGCTCATCGAGGATATATAGCGTCTTTCCCGTAGAGCGCTTGGAAAGCTCGGTGGCAAGCTTCACCCGTTGCGCCTCACCTCCAGAGAGGGTGGTTGCCGGCTGCCCCAGCTTGACGTATCCCAATCCAACATCCTTCAGTGTTTCCAGCTTGCTTTTCACCTTGGGAAAATGCTCAAATAGCGATAGCGCCTCCGCAACGCTCATCTCCAGGATCTCGGTAATGTTCTTTCCCTTGAACCGGATCTCCAGCGCCTCGCGATTATAGCGCTTCCCCTCGCAAACTTCGCAGGGTACGGTTACATCGGGCAAAAACTGCATCTCGATTTGGATATAGCCTCCACCGCGACAGGCCTCACACCTGCCACCCTTAACATTAAACGAAAAACGCCCCGGGGGATAGCCGCGCATTCGAGCCTCAGGCACGGTGGAGAATAGCTCACGAATCAGGGTGAAGGCACCAGTATAGGTTGCCGGGTTTGAGCGAGGGGTTCGCCCGATGGGCGACTGGTCGATATTCACCACCTTATCGATGTGCTCCAGCCCCTCGATGCCATCACACTCGCCAGGGCGGTCCTTGGCTTTGTAGAATATCTGGGCCAGCTTCTTATAGAGGATCTCGTCGATAAGGGTGCTCTTGCCCGAACCCGATACGCCAGTGATGCAAACGAACCTCCCCAGAGGGATAGTGACATCGATATCCTTGAGGTTATTCTGACGCGCCCCCCTAATCACCATTTCCTTCCCGGAGCCGGGGCGGCGCCTTTTAGGGAGTGAAATCTCCTTTCGCCCACTCAGGTAATCGCCAGTGCTGGAACCGTGACAGTCCATGATCTCAGCGATGGTTCCCGTGACAACGATCTCCCCCCCACGCTCACCGGCACCGGGGCCCATATCTATAATGTGGTCGGCGGCTCGCATCATCGCCTCATCGTGCTCCACCACCAGGATAGTATTACCCAGATCCCTCAACTTCTTCAGGGTCTCGATGAGGCAATAGTCATCAGCAGGATGGAGTCCCACCGTAGGCTCATCGCAAATATATAGTACCCCCATGAGTCCGCTGCCGATCTGGGTGGCAAGGCGAATTCGCTGCGCCTCTCCGCCTGAGAGGGTACTTGATGGACGATCGAGGTTGAGATAGTCCAGCCCCACATCTCTCAAGAAGCCGAGGCGAGCGTTAATCTCCTTGAGGATCTGGCGGCCGATGAGCAGTTCGCGCTCGCTGAGCAGCGCCTTCCCACTCCCATCGCCACTGAGCTGTCCCAGCCATGCCATCTCCTGCTCAATGGACATCGCGTTAACCTGAGCGATGTTTTTATCCCAGATTGTTACTGACAGGGACTCTGGCTTTAATCTCTGCCCCTGACATACGGGACAGGGGTGGATTGTCATAGAGCGCTCTATCTCGGCACGTATGTACTCGGACTCGGTTTCCCTGAAACGCCGTTCCAAATTTGGGATCACACCCTCAAACGGTATATCATACTGATAAGTTCGCCCTAGCTGAGTCTCATGCCTCAGTGTCACTCGCTGGCTGCCGCTGCCGTAGAGGATAATGTCAATCTGCTGCGGGGTGAGGTTCTTAACCCGCTCGTTAATCGAGAAGCCATACCTTCGGGCTATAGACTCCAGCATGCTGGCATACCATGGACTCATTGAGCCTGCCCGGGTCCAGGGCCGGATTGCCCCTTCAGCAATGGATAGCTCTCGATTGGGAAGGACCAGGTCGGGGTCGATCTCCATCTTTACCCCCAGCCCGGTGCAGACGGGACAGGCACCGTGGGGGCTATTGAAGCTGAATGTTCGGGGTTCGATCTCGCCCAGGTTTATACCGCATCGCATGCAGGCAAAGTGCTCCGAGAAGAGAAGTTCCTCCCCATCGATGACCTTAACCAGCACCACCCCACTCCCCAGCTTGAGCGAGGTCTCCACTGAGTCGGCGAGGCGACCTCTCTGCTCCGCACTCTCAATGACCAGCCTGTCTACCACTGCCTCAATACTATGCTGCCTGTATCTATCCAGGTCGAAATCCTCGGCGAGGTCATGGATGCTGCCATCGACCCTCACCCGCACATATCCTGCCTTTCGCATGTCCTCAAAGACCCCCTCATGCTCTCCCTTTCGGTCCTTGATCAACGGGGCCATGACCATGATCGCAGTCCCAGGGGGGAGCTCCAGAAGCGCATCGACGATCTGCTGAATCGTTTGCTGGGAGATCTCTTGTCCGCAATTGGGGCAGTGGGGGTGACCCACCCGGGCAAAGAGCAACCTTAGATAGTCATAGACCTCGGTCACCGTGCCCACTGTGGAACGGGGATTTCTCCCCGGCCCCTTCTGGTCGATGGAGATGGCCGGGCTGAGCCCCTCAATATAGTCCACATCTGGCTTCTCCATCCGACCGAGGAACTGGCGGGCATAAGCGGATAGGGATTCCACATAGCGGCGTTGCCCTTCGGCATAAATAGTATCAAAGGCTAGCGAGCTCTTACCAGAGCCTGAAACACCCGTGATTACCACCAGCCTGTCCCTGGGGATGGCGACATCGATATTTTTCAGGTTATGCTCTCTGGCACCTTTAACGATTATTGCATCCAGCGGCATGGCAACTGCCTCATTAGTAATGTATTTGGTAACTCTCCATTTTAGCACGGTAGAGAAAGCCAAACAAGTTATATTGCATTTGTAGAGCCACTGGTATATACTCATTTCTAAGGTTGACCTAGATTGGCGTTTCGGCGTCACGGCCCCGCGCCGGTGGTCTGGTGGTTTATTCAGGTAAAAGTAAACACCGGCAAACCGGGTCTTGAAGCTGTATCGACAAGAGTTAACCAGACAGTAAAGGAGGGAGGGTCGATATGGCTTTCCAGGACAAGACTCTGGTATGTCGCGATTGCGGCAAAGAATTCGTATTCACTGCTGGCGAGCAGGAATTCTACATGTCGCGCGGACTAGAGAGCGAACCCACTCGTTGCAAGGAGTGTCGCTTGGAGAAGCGACGAACTCGCTTTGGTGGAGCCCGTGAGATGCACTCTGCAATCTGTGCTACTTGCGGTCAGGAGTGCGAGGTTCCCTTTGAGCCCAGGGGTGATCGACCAGTGTACTGTAATGAATGCTTTGCCAAGAGTAAGAAGTAGCCGCTGATACTCCAACCGCTTGAAAGCCGAGATGCCCCATAAGCATACCTCGGCTTTTTTATCCTGGAGGGTACGATGAATGTTGGCACCTGCAAGGTTAGGCTTCGCCTGCCAGAGAACGGCTCCCTCAAAGGGAAGCGACAGGTTTCAAAGTCCATCATTGAACGTGTGAAGAATAGATACAACGTTTCTATAGCCGAGGTCGATGACCAAGACCTCTGGCAACTCCTCACCCTGGGGATAACCTGTGTCAGCACCAGCGGGCCTCATGCCAATGAGATCCTATCGAAGGTGGTGTATTTCATACAGCAGAGCAAGTTTGATATGGAAATGCTCGATTACGAGATAGAGATCATCCACGCCCCCTAAAATGGACACCCTAGCCTTTCTTGACCAGCTTAAAGAGCACCCCTCCTACAGGAATCAGATTGCCCATGTTGAGCAGATAGCCAGCCGCCAGCAAAGCTATGGCGAGCTGGCCGAACCTCTCCACCCCACGCTCCATAGCTACCTGGAAGCGGCGCACCTGCTCCCCCTTTATAGCCACCAGGCGCAGGCGATAAACGCCGCCCGCTCGGCGAAGAATGTCTTTATAGTCACCCCCGCGGCCAGCGGCAAGACCCTCTGCTACAACGTGCCGGTGCTGGATGCGGCACTTAACGACACGAGGAGTTGTGCTCTCTATCTCTTCCCCACCAAGGCGCTCTCACAGGATCAGCTCCGGGGCTTACGAGAGCTTTTCGCTCTGCCCCAACCTTCATCCCCCATTCTTGCCCTCCCCGGACTGGATTGTGCCATCTTCGATGGCGATACCCCGCCAGAGGAGCGGGGTGAGATCAAGCGGTCATCTCGGCTGGTGCTCACCAACCCCGATATGCTTCACCTGGGCATTCTACCCAACCACCAGTCCTGGTCAAGGTTTCTGCACCATCTTCGCTATGTGGTAGTAGATGAGGCCCATGTCTATAGGGGCATCTTTGGCTCCCATGTAGCCAACGTGCTGCGCCGGCTGAGGCGGCTCTCGGCCCTCTATGGGGCAAATCCCCAGTTTATCTGTTGCTCGGCCACCATCGCCAACCCAGGAGAGCATATCGAGCGTCTGGTGGACCTCCCCTTCGAGGTAATCGATAAGGATGGCTCCCCCTACGGAGGGAAGGATTTCGTCTTCTGGAATCCCCCGGTCATTGACCGTGCCAGGGCAACCAGGCGCAGCGCCAATACCGAGGCCACCCTGCTACTCACCGAGCTGGTGAGCGGGGGGTGGCGAACCATCACCTTCGCCCGAACACGTAAGCTCACCGAGCTCATCTACATCTATGCCAGGGAACAACTGGCCAAGGATAGAGCTGAGCTGGCCCAGAGAATAAAACCCTACCGGGCTGGCTACCTCCCGGAGGAGCGACGTCAGATTGAGCGCCAGCTCTTCGAGGGTGATCTTCTGGGAGTGGTGGCGACCACCGCCCTGGAGCTTGGGATCGATATTGGAAGCCTCGATGCCACCGTGCTCACCGGCTACCCGGGGAGCATTGCCAGCACCTGGCAGCAGGCGGGAAGGAGTGGACGGGGTGGGGAAAGGTCACTCAGCTTTCTCATCGCTCTGGACAACCCCCTGGACCAGTATTTCATGCGACATCCTGAGGCATTCTTCGGTAAGGGTTTCGAGTATGTCCTCATCAATCAGGCTAACCCCTATATACTGAAGCACCATCTCCTTTGCGCCGCCTGGGAGCGCCCCCTGGATGACAGAGATGGAGATATTTTCGGTACCAGCTTCGCCCGGGCAAGGGATGAGCTCATGGATGAGGGGCTACTCAGGAATCGCCAGAGGAGGTATTATCCCTCGCCCCGCCTCACCTACCCCGCCGAAGGGGTGAACATCCGTTCCGCATCCTCGGATCGCTATACCGTGGTCGATGTCTCTCAAGGCAACCGGGAGATGGAGACGGTAGAGGCGGCGGTGGCTTTTTTTCAGATTCACCCCGGCGCCATCTACCTTCACCAGGGGGAATCCTTCCTGGTTAGTGAGCTGGATATCCCATCGCGCACCGCATATGCCCGGCCCATAGATGCCGATTACTACACCCAGACAAAAGACACCACCGACCTCTCGATCTCCAAGGTGAATTTGGAAAAGGAGGCACTAGGGGTTAAGGTCCACCTAGGCGAGGTGACGGTGACCACGACAGTAGTGAGCTTTAGAAAGCGCAGGCAGTTCACCGAGGAAATTATCGGGGAGGAGCCACTGGATCTGCCATCACAGACCTTTCCCACCATCGCCCTCTGGTTCGATATCCCGAGCCATGTTATCCCCCAGCTTGCCACAGGGGGGCTCGATCTCGCCGGCGGTCTTCATGCTACTGAGCACGCAGCCATCGCACTCCTCCCCCTTTTCGCTCTGTGCGATAGAAACGACATCGGGGGCCTTTCCACGCCGGCCCACCCCGACACCGGGAATGCCCAGGTATTTATCTATGATGCCTACCCCGGCGGAATCGGCATCGCCGAGAAGGGCTTCGAACTGATCGAGCAGCTCTGGCAGGCAACGCTTAAGGCGATCTCTGAGTGCCCCTGCGAGAGCGGCTGTCCCAGTTGCATTCAATCGCCCAAGTGCGGCAATAACAACGAGCCCCTGGATAAGAGGGCAGCACAGCTCATCCTGGAAGCGCTGGTGAGGCGTAACACTCCAGTGCCGTAAACGCCTAAACACGCTCGTAAAAGAAAAGACTCAGGTTTCCACCGCGTATTAGTATTGATGAGGGTACAGGCTTACCTAGCTATGTAGACGATTAGAAGTCATCTGGTCGCGTTTATATATATGGGCGACACTCTATAGCTAGTATTATCACCTCACCCATACTACCCCGGAGATTACTTTGTCCCCTACACGTCGGGGTCCTCGCAACAACGATTCAACTGCCTGCATGCACACCACCTCTATGATTGTTTTGTAAACCGAAGCAGAAAAGCCGTACCACTTTTCGCCCCAAATCGGCATCGCAACGATAGCGCCAACTGTTTAGCGGCAATAATAAATAGTATACTGGACGAGTTCATCCTGTTTGCCATTGGCCCAGATTGTGGTAAAATTGGCGGGTAAGGTGGCTACAGATGAGTACGGTCGGTAAAAAGGACGAGAAGCTAAATATCGAGACCATAAAGTGGGGCAAGATCACCTGGCTCAACATCGAAAAGCCTACCAGGTCGGACATGGATTACCTTGCTAAGAACTACCTGTTTAACCCTTTTGACCTGGAGGACTGCCTCTCAAGGATCGAGCGTCCCAAGATAGATGAATATCAAAATTACCTTTTTCTAGTGCTTCACTTCCCGGTATTTAAAATGGAGGCGCGGGTGACCGCGCCCAGCCAGGTCTCCATCTTTATCGGCGAGGGCTTCGTGGTTACGGTTCACACCGGCGATCTCAAGCCTCTGGAGAAACTTTTTAATGATTGCCAGCAGAATGAACGGGCGCGGGAGGAGCACATGGCGCGCAGCTCGGGCTATCTCCTTTACCGCATCCTCGACCGGCTGGTGGACTACTGCTTTCCTATCACGAATAGGATTATCGTTAATGTGGAGGAGGCAGAGGACCATCTTTTCAGCGAGCCAGCCCGTGATACGGTTCGAGAGATCTCGATTCTCAGACGGGACATCATGGCCTATCGCCGCATTATTCGCCCCCAGCCCTCTATCCTTAAATCTCTGGAGGTTAGGGACTACCCCTTCCTCAGGGAGGACCTCGATGTTTACTTCGGTGACATCGGCGACCACATTGGCAAGATCTCCGAGACCTTGGATGAGTATAAGGAGGTGGTGGAGGGGCTAAGTGCCACCAGCGACTCCCTTTTCTCTCACCGCACCAATGAGGTAATGAAGATGCTCACTGTTCTAGGGACCATTCTCCTCCCCCTGCTAGTGATCTCAGGTCTCTATGGCATGAACGTCCCTTTACCCTTCGAGGATAGCTCCTTCGCATTTCTGTTCATAATTCTGGTAACGCTGTGTGTCTCCGGGAGTATGCTGGGCTATTTCCGCTACAGAAGATGGTTCTGATAAACGTTGCGACACCCCTATATGATGGTGAGTTTCGGTGGAAACTAGGTTCTCAGGGCGCTTCGTAGTTGTCGTCGCCATCTTCATTACCTGCCTCATCACTGCGAACATTATAGCCGTCAAGTTGATCCCCACCGGCATCGGCGGTGGTGCCCTACCCGCCGCCATCATAATCTTCCCCCTGAGCTATATCTTCGGCGACATCCTCACCGAGGTCTATGGCTACCGCACCGCCAGAAGGGTTATATGGCTAGGCTTTACCTGCAACCTGATTGCAGTCATCGCCATCTGGCTCGGAGGGTTACTACCACCAGCTTCAGAGTGGGAACACCAGACAGCTTATGAGACAATCCTGGGCTATGCGCCAAGGTTGCTTCTTGCCTCCTTCGCCGCCTACCTCATAGGGGAGTTCGCCAATTCTTTCATTCTGGCCAAGATGAAGATCGCAACCAGGGGGCGATGGCTATGGACCAGGACCATCGGCTCCACCATCGTCGGGCAGGGTCTGGATTCCGCAGTTTTCATCTCCATTGCCTTTGCCGGGACACTATCCTGGTGGCTTATTGGCACCACCATATTGACCCACTGGCTGGTGAAGACAGGATATGAAACGGTAGCCACTCCATTCACCTACGCGATAGTAAATTACCTGAAAAAGAAAGAGGGTATCGATACCTACGATTACGACACCAAGTTCAATCCTTTACGAGTTTCGGATTGAGCCCGTTCACCCGCGAGAAGCTACACAGATAACACATGGGGGATACTAATATGGAACTGGAGATACTTGGCGCTCACAACTGCGAGTCTAAGGAGGCGAGGCTCACCTCTCTACTTATCGATGGTACTATTGCCATCGACGTCGGCAGCCTCACTGCAAGCCTCTCAATCGAAGAGCAGAGAAGGGTAAGAGCGATCCTCATCACCCACCGCCACTTCGATCATATCAGGGACATGGCCACCTTCGGCATGAATGTCTACATGGCGGGTCCAATAAATATCTATGCCCTGGATAGCGTGCTCGCTGCGATTTCCACTCACATCTTAAACGACGTGCTCTATCCAGACTTCCAAAACAAACCATCCCCCCAGAAACCAGCCTTCAAATTCTGCCCCCTGGAGCCAAACAAGGAGGTGATTATCGAGGGATATGCTGTTTTGCCCCTCCCGGTGAACCATCCTGTCCCCACAATAGGCTATCAGGTCACTGCCCCAGATAAAAAGAGCATCTTTTACACAGCGGATACGGGAAGGAATCCCTCGTCCCTCTGGGAGG
This sequence comes from Dehalococcoidia bacterium, assembly GCA_035528575.1. NCBI lineage: Bacteria > Bacillati > Chloroflexota > Dehalococcoidia > Dehalococcoidia bacterium. The sequence goes on from DATKYK010000029.1 coordinate 49,235, forward strand.
CGGTCTCGCCAGGGCTCCTTGTCACTGAGGTGAGCTTACCTAATAAGTACGAGCCTTTCGCACAGGAGACCGGGCATCTTACCCCGCGACTTTTGAAGCAGGAGCTTCTTGATTTCAAGAGGGTCAGGGGATACCTGCCTCCCGTCGTCACGATCCACCTGAGCCCCCACGTTGAGGCTGAGATCGAGGAAGAGGTGGCACAGGTTGCCAAAGAACTGGCAGCGGATATAACCCTGGGCAATGAGGGAATGAAGGTCTTTATCTAGCGAACCGGGCAAGAAGGACAAAAAGCCTCCGCAATATTTTAAAGGAGCGATATAGCTCAATTAGTTATATTTGGTGATAAAAAATAAAATGAGCGCGAGCTTTATTGTGGATACCAATGTAGGCAAACTGGCACGCTGGCTCAGGATGCTGGGCTATGACACCCTTTTCATCAACGAAATCGATGACGATGAGCTTATAGCCATCGGCCTAAAGGAGAAGAGGGTGCTACTCACCAGGGATACCCAGATCATGCTGCGGCGGGTGGTCACCAGCGGTCGGCTGAAGGCTATTCTCATCCAGAGCGATGACGTCAAGGAGCAATTGCGCCAGGTGGTGCGGATGATGAGGTTAGACCAGAAACGAAAATTCAGCCGCTGCGTGGAGTGCAACGAGCCGCTTGTCCCTAAAAGAAAGGATGAGGTACAACAACTGGTGCCCCCCTATGTCTTCAAGACACAGTCCAACTATTACCAGTGCCCCAGTTGCCAGAGGGTCTACTGGCGGGCCACTCACTGGCAGCGGATGAACCAGGAGCTGGAGGTGATCATGGGAGCGGAGTAATGAGGGAGCCGGCGCGCCAGTTCGCCGAGCGAGGGGTGGCAGAGATTAAGCGAACCGTCTTTCTGCTTCACCGCCCTTAGGAGCGTAACAATTGCTGGAAATGCTCTACCAAACGTTTCTACCGCCTTGCTAACACCTTAGGGTCTTCCGTATGTAGAGACTCCAGCTTTCTAGCCAGACGAACTCCTATTGGTCGAGAAGCCTCATCATTCTTGAACAAATAGTATTGCTTTTGCATTGACATATTGATTCCTTCTTCTTCCGTGAATAACACACCGCTTAGTTTCTGATAGCGCTTTGGGTCCGCCTCAATCTCTTGTCGGATATAGGTGAAGGCATCTCTCACGTCAATATGTCGTACTTGTATAGTGCTACTCCAATAAACTACTATATTTATTTCTCCATACGAAAAATGACTCAATTCGCCCCCAATTTTCGATATTATATCCTGTGCGCTATTAGATGCAACAAAACCTGCCTCCGATTTCTCCCAATTATCGTCTTCTTCATTCGGGCGTCTTCTTGTTACTTCAAAATAGACAGTCTGATGGTTGTAATCCGCTTTTACGTCTGGCCCCTTAGAGGAATATTCAATGTGGATTTGTGAAAATCCATTCCTGCTGAGAATGCGAGCGAATCGCCCCTCCTTCGTAATATCCAGGTACTCTTGTCGGGTAGCAACTCTTTCTGATAATATACGAACAAATGCATCTATGCCTTGGACACCACAGCTTTGAAGTTCCGTAACCAGTTCCTTTATACGTCTTATATCAAAATCTTCGTAGTCAGCTTGGACCATTTTAATAAACAACTTATTCATCATATGCCCCACGCCCTACGTAACTTGTAAGCGCTTTGGCAATGTTTAACCACACAAGGCCTCAGGCTTTGCCTTGCTTGAATTAGTACACCCTTTAGTGCTAACACGGTCAATTCGTGGAAGTAATCATGGCAGCGACAAAGCAGAAGATTTCAGCCACCGACAGCTGCAAGCAGGATCAAGAGTTCATCACCATCCTTCAACTCTGCATCAACGGAAGCCTGTCGTCTGTTGATGAAGAGACGAACGTGAGCGGCTACCTCGCCCTGCTTGGTGAACAGCCATCGCCTGAGTCCGGGAAATTGAGCCGTCAGGTTATTCAGGCAGTCAATGTTGTTATCTGCGGTAATCTCCACCACCTCTTGACCATCTGCGAATTGGCTCAGCAGCAACTGAAGCCTCACCGTGACGCTCATTTTTACCATTCCTTCAGAATCCGCACACGCTGCACTCAGGATTTCTGACCAGATCGACAACGGTAAACTCTATCGTCTCCCCGTTGAAATACAACATCTTGCCGGCAAGTAAGTCACCGAAGCCAGCAAGCAGTTTAAGCGCTTCCGTAACCTGTAAAGCGGCCATTAGAGCGGGCGCGACGCCGAAGGCCGGAACCGCCCCATCTTCTGCGGGAGCCTGCGGGAAGATGCAGGCAAAACACGGGGTCTTTCCGGGGATTATCGTGGTAATCTCGCCGAGCAGCCCGTTAATCCCGGCATGGATAAAGGGTATGCCAGCACCAACACACGCTGAGTTCAGAATAAACCTGGTCTCAAAATTGTCCATCCCATCTATCACCGCATGCGCTCCTTCGATGATGCCCCCCACATTGGAATGAGTGATCTTTTCAAAGATAGGGGTGACCTCCACCGAGGGGTTCAACTTGGCGAGCTTTCGCGCCGCTGAGAGCGTCTTCCTCTCACCTATATCCCCCTCCCAATGAAGAATTTGCCGGTTTAGATTGGAAAGCTCCACAAAGTCGCCGTCTACTATGGTTATGTGACCGATCCCGCCACAGGCCAAATACACGGAGGATGCGGTTCCCAGCCCACCAAGTCCCGCCACCACCACATGAGACCGCTTGAGTTTCCTCTGCCCCCTTTCGCCGAAGCCGGGGTATGAAATCTGGCGCCCGTATCTGATGAGATCGCTTTCAGTCAACATGAATCTTTTTCTCCGTTTCGTCATCGAGCCACCGGAGGTAATCTATATTTCCACCCACTATGGGTAAGGCTATGACCTCGGGTATCTCATAGCTATGATTCTCCTTTATCAACCCGATCAGCTCATCCAACAGCGCCTCCCTTGTCTTAACGATCAGCAGCACTTCATCGGCGGAATCCATCTTGCCATGCCACCAAAATATCGAATGCACCTCTGGCACGATGTTAACGCAGGCAGCCTTCCTCCCCTTAGCCAGGACATTGGCTATCTTCCACGCCTCCTCCGTGGTAGCTGCCATTATGAAAACGACCACGTAACCAGATTTTTCGCTTTGCACTTTCACTCCTACACATCAGTGGGGCTGGAGAGCTTCACCTGGCCCCATACTCCTATCCTGTCATCCTTAATGATCACCACCCCCCTCAGCCCCACAATGCCCCGGGCAAACGCTATACCATTGGGTATGTCACTCGCCTTTTTAACCGTATTGGCAGTAGCGGTAGCGGCAGCATCAGCCAGGGCAGTGGACGGTGAGAGCACGATAACCGCATCGGCCCGGCCTAAGCTGATAGAATGCCCCACTGTCCCCGAAGAGGTGCAAATCCCCAGAGGCGTCCCCTCAGGCTCAATCTCCAGGGCGAGCCCTCCCGAAAACGGTGAATCACCGGCATAAACCCCCACCGTCCTCCTCCTCTGTATGTGGAGGAAAATATCCCCCCCGTTCTCCACGATCACCTCCGGGGAGAGTTTCATTAACTCCCGGCCCACCCCCTCAGCAATGGCCCCGGCCACCGCCGCCATTGGACCTACCCCCGCCCTCTGTGCCGCCTCCGCCATCTCACGCACCATCTGAGGGGCATCCTCCGCCACAGGAATAGGCTCCATGGCAGTGAGGAAGTGGGGGTGAAGCTCGATGTATTGCTCCAGTGAGGTGCGGTATTCCACAATCGCCCTTAGCGCCTCCTCCCGGAGGTTTCTTTTCGCCCTGAGATAGAGGTCTGTTTCCTTCACCGCTACATGGAAGGAAGTTAGATCACCATCCCTGATCCAATTCCGGTAGGTCCTGGGCTGATCCACTAAAAATGAACCTCCATCGCCCTGGGTGGACAAGCCAGCACGCAAAGCTCGCAGGCGGTGCACTTTTCCTCATCGAAATTCACCATCCTGGTTTTAGGATCGATTGCCAGCGCCCCGGTGGGGCAAATAACCACACAGGCCCCACAATGAGTGCACCTGGCATCGTTGCGCATGATGTCCTGACCCAATGACTGAATCCCCACCCCCGCCTCCTGTAGATAGCGGATGCCCTTATCATAGTCGCCACGGTTCCCGGATAGCTCCAGCACCATAATCCCCTCCTCCTTTGGGGTCACCGACGCCTTCAGTATGTTGAGCACCAGGTCGTAGTCCCTGACCAACCGGTGGATTATCGGCTGGTCCACCATTCGAGACGGAAAGTGCAACACCACCCTTTTAGAAATAGTCATTTTTCAACCTCTCTTTACAGTCAAGTATCGCCTATAAAATATATCATCAACCTACTCGTGCTACTTCTTTTTTACACGGTTTGCGCTCAAGCTCCCTCTCATCCCGACAAAAAACTATTTGTGATAGCTCGGGCATAGAGAAAGTGTTAAGCCACCGCCTTCAATTGTATTTGCCACTTGTGGATGTCATCTTTGGCAAGCCTGAGGTATCGGGCGATGGTCCTGCAAGATGCTATAGTTATCCGCTTTTCCATATAGTTGACACCTATACAATACATCTCCACGGGTAACACTTTGTATCTAACTACTCCCCTATGGGCCGCTCCTTTAGAGGCTTGACGGTGATCCCCTCCTCAACACCGGGAAGCGGTGCTACCGGCTCGGTTAGCAGGAATTCCCCCCTCATCATCCAATCCTTGAGTATATTGGCGATCTCCACCGCCCTGGGGTAGCTCGAGAGCGATGCTGTGGGTACCTCCTTGCCCTGAAGCGATATCCTGCCGCTCCTGAGCTCGCCATAGCTAACCTCCCCGAGAATGTCAGGGCTCCGCTGCGGATAGGCGTCGCTGTAATCCACAATGGGGGCGAATATATCTTCTTCCTTTACCGCAGTGTAGCGCAGTATCTCCTCGGACAGGATGGGTATGGGGACGCCGATGCCCACGGTCAGGGTAGCACCGTAGCCAAGCATGCTAGTTCCCACCAGCCACCTGTGGTTCATTCGCTTCAGATCGCCGATCACCGCCAGCGTTCCCGCTCCTCTCCGGGGCACCCCGTCAGTGGAGCGCAGCGCATCAGGGCTATGCTGGGTACCATGCCAGGCGACATACCCCATGCCACCCCCCAGGAAAAGCCTCGTCCCGATACCAATAGTCTTATAGAACGGGTCGTTAAGCAGCGGGGAGAGTTGACCCGCTGAGCAGTAGTTGGCACTACCCAGTTTCGGCTTGAGCACCCCCATATATGTATAGATGGTCTTTTCTGAGAGATTCACCGCCACATTGTAGTTCTGGTAGGAGTTTCTCATGTTAAACAGAACCGCCTCATTGAGGTCTTTAATATTAATCCAGGTCTCCAGCCTTTTTCTGGGGTAGCAATCCGTGCCGTAGGCTGAGACCACCAGCCTCACATCCCTCCCAGCTACCAGTTCCTCAATGACATGCCCGCCGCCGTAATTAAAGGGGCCGGGGCGAACCCTGTTTCTGGGATCATCATCGGGGATGGCGGTCGCGCCCAGAAAAACGTCTACTGCGGCAACCCCGGTATAAACGGGAACATCATTGACGTAGGCTCTTCCGCCACCTACCTTTATCCTTGGCTTGGAGTGCCCCAGGTTGAAGTAGGCACTCGAGCCGCACATGGGACTGAAGGTGCCCGTGGTCACCACATCCACCTCCCTGGCAGCCTTCTCCACGCCTTTCTTCGCCACCAGACCGATGACCTCCTCGGCGGTTACCACTACCGCCTGGCCCTTGCCAATCTTTTCATTTATCTCCGCGATGGTCTTTGTCAATTCCCCCTCCTCTTTTGGTACTAACTAAAGCTGGAACCCATAACAGCCTCTTTAATCATCCGCGCGCCATCCCACGTTCGCCACCCCGCTTCTCAGGTTTCTCCTCATCCTTCTGAAGGCTGAGGGACTCCTCAATACGCCGCAGGCGCTCAGCCAGCCCGGACTGCTCAGCAATGATAAGCTTGAGTGCATCATTAACCGGGTCTGGCAATCTACCATGTTCCAGAGCCTCCGCTGGCCCCTCATCCCCCGTCACTGCACGCCCGGGAATCCCCACCACGGTTGCCCCAGGGGGCACGGACTGCACCACCACCGAGCCGGCGCCGACCCTCGCCCCATCCCCAATGGTAATTGCACCCAGTAATGTGGCCCCCGCTCCAACAACCACGTTGTTACCGAGGGTGGGGTGGCGTTTCCGCTTCTCATGGGTAGTTCCCCCCAGGACCACACCCTGATATAGCAGCACATCGTTGCCGATCTCCGAGGTCTCCCCGATGACCACGCCCATGCCATGGTCGATGAAGAACCTCCTGCCGATGGCGGCTCCGGGGTGAATCTCGATCCCGGTCCAGAAGCGACTTAATTGGGAGAGCAAGCGACCGGCGAGGCGGAGTCTATGCCGCCATAGGAAATGGGCGACCCGATGAAGCCATAAGGCATGTAGCCCTGGATAGCAGCAGATGACCTCCAGATAGCTTCTCGCCGCCGGGTCTTTATCAAGAACCGTCTTCAGGTCCTCCCCTAGTATACCTAAGGGATTAGGCAACTTCATTACCTCCAAAAAGTCCGGTGCTCAGATAGCGCTCCCCGCTATCGGGCAGGATCACTACGATAAGCCTGTCCTTGTTTTCCCTTCTTTTCGCCACCTCTATTGCAGCCCAGGTTGCCGCCCCCGACGAGATGCCCGCCAGTATCCCCTCCTCCCTGGCCAACCGCTCCGCCATCACCGCCGCATCTTCATCAGTGACCGCAATGATTTCATCAATGAGTGCCAAGTTAAGAACCTCAGGGACAAATCCTGCGCCGATGCCCTGAATCCGATGGGAGCCAGCCTTCCCCCCGGAGAGGACTGGCGAGCCCGCCGGCTCTACAGCAATGGCCCGAAAGCCCGGTTTTTTCTGCTTGATCACCTCGGCGGTCCCGGTGATCGTCCCGCCGGTACCCACGCCGGCAACAAGAATGTCCACCCGCCCCTCAGTATCCTTCCAGATCTCCTCGGCAGTGGTCTCGCGATGAACCCATGGGTTGGCGGGATTTCGGAACTGTTGGGGCATATAGGAATCGGGGATACTTTTCACCAGTCGCTCCGCTTCCCTGATCGCCCCGCTCATTCCCGCTGCTCCCGGCGTCAAGACCAACTCAGCCCCTAAGGCCTTGAGCAGCCTGCGGCGCTCCCGGGACATCGTGTCAGGCATGGTGAGGATCAATCGATAGCCCCTGGCGGCGCAGACAAAGGCCAGGGCGATCCCGGTATTGCCACTGGTGGGCTCGATGATAACAGTGCCCTCTTTGATCGCGCCTTCCCCTTCAGCGGCATTAATCATGGAGACACCGATCCTGTCCTTGATACTGCCGCAGGGGTTGAAAGCCTCCAGCTTGGCCACCACCTCTGCACCCAGCCCCTGGCTCACCCTGTTCAGCCTTACCAGAGGGGTATTCCCCACCAGCCCGGTAATACTGTTGGCAATCCCCGGCATTTATACTCCCACCGAATATGGATTATCATTTTAGCCCATATATCGTGTAGTAGCAACCCTACAAACAATAAAAAGAAAGGATACAATTCCAGCCCTGAGAATAACTATTGAATAATGGTTTAGTGGGTATTAATACAGGTTCAGTTTACGATACCTATACCACCATTTCCCCTGAGGAAGGACTTAAGATAGTCCACCATTAAGCCTTGGCCCGAATCCATAAGACCAGGTTTTAGCATTGCGCCCGAGCGAGACAGTGTCTTTCTCGCTGAGAATCGACCCACACGATAAATGCCTATAAAACCATCATAGTGCTGGCCAGGGTTAAAAAGACGTCGATTACAGTTACTATTCCAAAGTTCAGCAGGCTAATGAAATCCGTAGCTATCAGTCGAGCAGGAAAACCTCCGCATAGGTTGTAACTAACCTAGTCTGAAAGCGGTACTTTCCCTTTGCATTCAGGATAGCGGCTGCATACGTGGAATCTGCTACCGGCATTCGGGCCCTTTTTTGCTGTCATTACGACTGTGGCAGAGCCGCATTTTGGACACCTGATATCACCTGTCGTTACCGCAACTCGTTTGCGGTTGCGCAGACCATCGGCCAGGCTGTAAATCACCGGAATAACCACGAGGGTCAATAGTGTTGAAGTGAACAGACCACCGATCACTACCACGGCCAGCTCAGCAGCGATAATAGTGCCCTCTCCGACTCCAACAGCCAGTGGTACCATAGCTATCATTGTGGTTAACGCCGTCATCAGGATCGGTCGCAGCCTTGTTTGTCCGCCTTCAATCAGGGCATCGTAGGCGCTCATACCACTCTTCTGCAATTGTACCACCAAGGCAATGAGGACGATTGCGTTGGTGAGCACTATGCCCACGAGCATCAGTATACCCATCATTCCCGACATACCTAGGGTATAACCAGAAATCAGTAGACCCAAAATGGCGCCAATAGATGCCAGTGGCAGGCTGACCATGATAATAAGGGGATTCAGTATTGATCTCATTGAGATGACAAGTATCAGCAAGGCGATGAATATTGCGGCGATTATGGCGATGGCCATGCTGGAGAAGCCACTCGCCATCTCCTCAAATATCCCACCTATCTTTACATCTACGCCCTCAAGTCCGGGGGTAGCCAGTACCTCATCGATTGCCTCATTAACCTGGCTGTTAACTGCGCCCATATCCTTTTCATCAACGGTACCCGATATAGCGGCTGAGAACTGCAGATCATAGTGGCTGATATGGGTGGGACTCAGTGGCAGATCTACATCCGAGATATTACCCAAGGTTCCAAATACCGGAAAGCCCATCGGCAGCGCTTCTGTCAACGTTGTGGGATCATCGGCAAAATACAGCTCTCCGGAAATCCCCTTCAGCGTAATGCCATAGCTATCACTGTCTATGCTTACCATAACATCGTCAGAGCTAGTCCCCGATGTCAAGAGATACTTCTCTTTGTACGTTTCATTAATCTGCTCATCGCTCAGCCCCATGCCAATCATTTTGGATATATCTAGATCAATGACTAGTGTAGGCACAACCAAAGTGAGCTGGGTCTCGAGGTTCGATATACCCTCAATATCCAACAGCCTTTCATAAAGCAATTCAGCAGCCCGGTTTACCTCATCAGAGCTTTCTCCTACAACCGATAGATCGACACCAGCTGCGCCCATCATACCGGCGTCCGATTCCTCGCCAGTGAGAACCTTGACGAAATCGAATCCCACCCCCTCCCTTAAATCATCGAGGCCCTCATCTAGCGCAAGACGTTCCCTTTTCTCATCCGTATTCGGTTCTAGCATGATTGTGATCTCAGCGGTGTTGTCACCACCACCCTGCATTGTGCTTATGATGCCCATCAGCGATGATGACGTCCCTATAGTTGACCAGTAGTACTGCATGCCTTGAACCTGGTTATCGATTACTGACTCAACCTGTGCGACAACATCACTGGTGTCTTGGAGCTCAGTCCCGGGTAAAAGTTCAATCTCTACCATTAGCATAGGCATACCCATACTGGGTAAAAACGAAGTCCCGATCACAGGGATAAGCATAATACTGCCAATAAATAGAATGAAGGCGATTACCAGGGTGATGGCCCGGTGGCCCAGAGCCCACTTAAGCACAGAAACGTACCCTCTCTGATACCAGCTTTGACGTGGTTTGGTCTTCTCTTCGCCGACCCTATTTCTTTGTTTGCCAACGAACCACTTCGAGAAGGCGGGTACTACTATCAGCGCTACCAACAGTGAGGCTATCAATGCAAACGTTATTGTGAGAGCAAACGGAACGAAGAGCTCCCCCACGATGCCGCCAACAAAGGCCAGCGGCAGGAAAATGGCTACGGTAGCTAGAGTAGCGGATGTGATCGGGGCTGCTACCTCTCTCGAGCCGCCAATTGCAGCTGCTCGAAAGTCCTCCCCGGCCTTCATACGGCGATATATAACCTCCGTGACCACTATGCTGTTATCAATCAGACGACCAACAGCAATCGCCATAGCACTCAGGGTCAGGAGATTAATGGTAATGCCGGCAAAGTACATGACCAGAAAACCGATCAATACACTCACTGGAATAGACATTGCTGTCACAAGCGAAGCGCGGAAAGCCATCAAGAAGAGAAAGACAATAAATATTGCCAAAATGAAGCCAATAATCGCCATCAGTAGCAACTGGCTTACGCTATCCTCAATGAACTCCGATTGGTCTAAAAGTGGAACGACTGTGATATCCCCTTGCAGATCCGCCTCGATCTCACGTGACTTTTCCATTACCGCATTTGCTGTGTCGACGGTATTTGCATCACTCTCTTTCATCACGAAGATCGCCACACTCGGCTCTCCGTTCGTTTGCGTGATAGCCTTGTTCGGAGATGGCCCGGTTTCCACACTGGCTATGTCGTCTAGGACTACACCGTCCACACCCATAGGTGCATTCCTGATAGCATCCAGGGAATCAAATTGCCCATTCATTCTGAGCAACGCTACCATCTGATACAAAGAGACATTTGATGCCACTAGCTGTTGAGGATCGGGTGAGATGATAACCCTTTCCTTATCACCACCCTCAACTTCCACACTGAAGACTCCCTCAACTTGTGCAAAAAACGGAATAAATTGATCCTCTGCAATATTTTTCAGCTCGTACTGGGAATAGTTACCACTGAGGCTCAGGATCACCAGGGGCATCTGGCTGAGGTCGATAGGTATAATCTGGGGATTACCTTCTAACTGCCGGACTTCATCAGGAAGATCGAGACCATCAATGGCTTCCGCTATGGCACTGTTCGTGTCATCCATATTGGTGCCGTATTCAAAAGTCATAAATAGAACAGAAATTCCACTTGCCGACGTAGAGGATATGTGCTTTAGACCCCGCCCTTCAAATCGCTCCCAGATGACATCTTCAATGGGCACCGTCACTTCGCTCACAACCGCTTCTGGTAAAGCATCCGGATAAACTGTTATTGCACTGATAAAGGGGAATTCGATGTTGGGTATCAGCTCCGTCTTAAGCTGAAAAGTGCCCCAGATTGCGGCACCCGTTAATAGGACTGCTAATAAGATCGTTAACAGGCGGCTGCGTATACCTAGCTTAGTTAGATACCACATACTCTCTCCCTTCAGGTCTTGGACTAGAACCACCCTTGGTAGCTTTGGTCATTACTGTAGACCTTCTTAAGTGCATATATTTCCCCATCCGGCGATAGTAGTAGTAAACATAAATGCGCACATTATGTAGTTATCCTCTATCACGCGGAAACACTTCGCATGTGGGTGCATGCTGTTGAAACCTAGCGTTCCGTCTCTTGCAAGCCCCTAACCACTTTCTCCATGAGCATTAAAAACATAGTCTGTTCCTCGGCCGTCAGCTGGGAAAGCATTTGCCGGAAACGCTGTACCATATATCTCTCAGTAGTCTGGTAAAGCTCCCGTCCACCATCTGTGAGAGCTACCCGAACAACCCTCCTATCTTCCGGGTCGGGTAACCTCTGTGCGTACCCGTTATCCACAAACCAGTCGACCATCCGCGTTGCACTGCTGAACGGCACCGATAGTGCATGGCTTAATTCACTCATTGTCATGTTAGTTACCCGATAGAGATTGAAGCTTATACGACAGAAAAGGTTGTAGTTTATGAAGCGATGAGGTTTATCTCCGATATGTATCCCATCAAGCAGATATTGCAGTTTCTCAAGATCTTTGGGCAACATAGCATTGAACTTTATCTCTATCTGTAGCAAGTCCTGTACAAGACTAGCTATCCGGCCATCGTAAACCTGTTGCTGATAATCATCTGTCATTAAATTCCCCGTGAAATATTTCCATAATGGAATAATATTACGGTCCTGTTGAATTGTCAATCCCTGTTACCAGGAGTCTTATATTACCCTTTCTTGCGAAAAAGCCGAAAACAACATAAACTAATGATATCCAGTGGAGGTGGTCATATGCTAGAGGTGGAAGATTTAACCGTAGAGGTTGAGGGCAGGGAGGTAATTCATGACATTAGCCTCAATGTCGATGTTGGCGAGACCCTGGCTCTTTTCGGCCCTAATGGCAGCGGCAAGACCACATTGCTGATGGCGATTATGGGCTTCCCCCGCTACAAGGTAACCAGGGGACGCATCCTCTTCAATGGGGAGGATATTACCCATTTGCCGGTGGATGAGCGTTCCCGGATGGGTATCGGCATCCTCTTCCAGCGCCCTCCGGTGGTGCGCGGCGTGAAGATGAGGGATATGGTGCGGGCGTGCCTGGGCAGCAGGGAAGACGGTGCCGTTATCGAGCAGCTTGCCGAGCAGGCAAATATGGTAGAGCTCCTCGATCGAGATGTGAACTATGGGTTTTCCGGTGGCGAGATCAAGCGCTCGGAGCTACTACAGCTAATCGCCCAGAGCCCGGAATTCGTCCTGCTCGATGAGCCCGATTCCGGGGTCGACCTGGTGAACATCTCACTGGTCGGCGAGATGATCAACGAGCTTTTACAGAAGAACCGTATGCGCAGCAGAACCAGCTCCGGCCTGATCATTACCCACACCGGACACATCCTGGATTATGTCAATGCAGACCGGGCCTGTGTCCTGCTTAATGGCGGCATCTGGTGTCGCGGAAATCCGCAGGAGATTCTGACCAGCATAAAGAGTCATGGCTACGAAGGCTGTGCCGTATGTCAGAAATAAAACGCCCTCGAGAAACGGAGGAAAGAAAACACTCTCCCCCCGGGGATAGCATCGATCTAGATGCCTACTCCCAGGTAGCGGAGGAACATCCCTATCAAGAAGACCCCTCTCTCCTTCCGTCTCAAGACAAGGAGCGTATCCTGGGTTCGGGGGTGATGCTGGATGACCCGGCACAGCGCTCTGGTACCTTCCTCCAGATCGACCACTCGGTGGTTCACAGCAAAGCGGAGCAGGAAGGGCTGGAGCTCATGAGCACCGTTGCGGCGCTGGAGAAATACCCCTGGCTCCCGGATTACTGGTGGCAGGCAGTATCTCCCGGTGCCGATAAATTCACCGCCGAGGCGGAGCGCAACCAGCATCATGGCTATTTCATCCGCACGCTCCCCGGGGTAAAGGCCATACAGCCAGTCCAGGCCTGTCTTTATATCTCTCAGCATGGTCTGGCCCAGAACGTGCACAATGTCATTATCGCCGAGGAGGGCTCGGAGCTTCATATAATTACCGGCTGTGCCACCGCGAAGATGGAAAGGGAGGGCCTTCACATCGGGATTTCCGAGTTCTATGTGAAGAAAGGGGCCAAAATTACCTTCACCATGATCCACAACTGGGCGCCCAGGATGGCGGTGCGCCCCCGCAGCGGGATAATCGTTGAAGAGGGCGGCACATTCTTAAGCAACTACGTCTGTCTCAAGCCGGTACGCACCCTGCAGATGTACCCCAAGGCGCGATTAGTCGGGGAAAACGCCCTGATACGTTTCAACAGCGTTCTTGTTGCCGCTACGGGATCAACAATGGATGTCGGCTCCCGTGTCATCCTGGAGGCCAGGGGAAGCAGGGCGGAGATTGTATCGCGGGCGATCACCACCGGGGGGAGTATCATCGCCCGGGGTCACCTGGTAGGGCAGGTTCCCGATGTCAAGGGGCACCTGGAGTGCCGCGGCCTGATCCTATCGGAGGAGGGGGTAATTCACGCCATTCCCGAGCTTGAGGGATGGGTAGAAGGGGTAGACCTCTCTCACGAGGCAGCGGTGGGCAAGATTGCGGAGGAAGAGATAGAGTACCTCATGGCGCGGGGCCTCTCCCGGGACGAAGCTGTCGCGGTCATTATAAGGGGTTTCTTAAGCGTTGACATCGAGGGCTTACCGCCGGAGCTCAGCGCTCAAATGCAGCGCGCCATCGAGCTAAGCGAGCAGGAACTGCTATAACCTCAAGTAGTCATCAGTGTATTATTTCCGCGCATACGACTAAGCTAAAGATGGTATCTTAACTTGGACTTTGATTAATCATAGGCTATGACCATCAGATGGGCTTTCGCTGAAGATGCACACGCATTGGCTCGGGTCCATGTAGCCTCATGGCAAACGGCTTATCGTGGCATGATTCAAGAATTGGTGCTCAAGGATTTCACAATCGACAAATGGGAAGACCATTTTCAGAAGGCGATTACGGAAAAAACGGAAGAGATTGTGGTAACCGAAGAGCATGGTAATGTGCTCGGTTATACGATCATCGGGCCCAGTCGGGATGAAGACATAGGCAAAGAGAATTGTGGGGAGGTCTGGGGACTTTATATTTCACCAGATCATTGGAGGAAGGGTCTTGGCTCGCGACTTACGGAATGGGCTTTTAGTGAACTCCGATCCAGAGGTTACGACATAGTCACTTTGTGGGTCTTTCAAAGAAACGTAGCCGCAGTGAAGTTCTATGAGGCTATGGGTTTTGTCCTCGACGGCACCACCAAACATATAAGAGCCGATGCTCCATTGGCAGTTCGTTATCGCAAACGACTGAGTACCCGCTAAGAACTCGAGAGACCCCTTTCTCCTGTGGTAACTGCCCGTTATATAGCAGGGAGAGAAGTTTAAATAACACCGCCGTAAGATAAATCCCATTTGACCTGCCACCGTTTATGCTATATCCTAGTAATGACATGCCCAAGAAGCTCGAAAAAATGATTGTCGGTGTCGATCTAGGGGGCAGCAAGATAAATGCGATCCTGACGGACTACCGCGGCAACATTTTAAGAAAGGAGCTGAAGGACACCCTGGCCCAAGAGGGACCGGATGAGGTCATAACGCGGGTCATCGCGTGTATCAAGCAAGTAGCTTCCGGGGCGGACATAGCGAGCATAGGTATTGGTGCTGCCGGGGCCTGCGATGTAGCAACCGGCGTAATCACCCTCTCCCCGAACCTGCCAGGGTGGCATAACATCCCCTTAAAAGACATCCTCCAGCGAGAATTCGACCTTCCCGTCTACCTGGAAAATGATGCTACTGTCGCCGCATTAGGGGAGCACTACTTTGGCGGCGCAGTGGGCATCGCCAATCTGGTCTACTTGTGTGTAGGCACCGGGATCGGTGGTGGCATAATGATAGATGGTCAGCTATACCACGGCGCATCGGGCAGCGCCGGCGAGATCGGGCACATGACCATCGATATCAACGGCCCCCGTTGCAGCTGTGGCAACATAGGCTGCTGGGAGACCTTCGCATCCGGGACAGCCCTGGCCAGGGAGGCGGTGAAGCAGATCAAGGCCGGCGCCCAGACCAGTATATTGAATTTCGCCGATGGAGAGCTACAAAAGGTTAGCGCGCAACGCGTTTTTCTTGCGGCGCAGGAGGGCGACCCCCTGGCGAATGAATTGATATCGCAGACCGCCTATTATCTGGGGGTAGGGCTGGTTAATATCGTCAACATCTTCAACCCCCAGCTCATCCTCATCGGGGGTGGCCTATCTAGAATGGGTCGGCTGCTTCTCGAACCGGCCATAAAAGTGGTCAGGGATCGCGCCTATGAGCTGCCGGCTGCAGCAGTTCGTATTGAATTGGCCCGACTGGGGGCCGATGCCGAGGCCTTGGGGGGAGTGGCCCTGGTGCTACAATCAAGCTGAATCTAGGCTATGGCCCCCGATCCTAGCAATTCAGCGATATTTTCCCTGGTATAGCCCAGCCCCAGCATAATCTCATCGGTATGCTGGCCCGGCTTGGGGGCAACGCTTCTTACCTCTCCGGGGGTATCCGAAAGCTTGATGCCGATACCCACCTGCTTAACCCTACCCAGCGTTGGGTGTTCGATCTCCACCGCCATTTCGCGCTGAACCACCTGGGGGTCTTCGAAGACCTCATTAACGGATTTTACCGGGGCCACGCAGACGTCCTTTTGCCGCAGTAGCTCTACCCACTCATCCCTTGTCTTGGTGCGGAAGATCTTACGGAACTCGGCGCTAAGGTCATCCCACTTCGCCGTATCCCACTCGTAAGGAAGGAGGTCCTCACGACCAAGCAATTCACAGAGGTTAGCGTAGAACCATGGCTCCAGGGCAGCGATACTGACATACTTACCATCTTTGGTCTCGTAGACCCCATAAAATGGAGCGCCACCGATACTGAGTAGATCGCCACGTGTAGGTACCCTGCCGGTATCAAAATAGCCTGCAGCCTCTCCGTGCATAAGCGAAATGATGCCGTCTGTCATTGAGATGTCCACGTGCTGCCCCCTCCCGGTGCGCTCCCGGGCTATAAGTGCCAGCGTTATCCCCAGGGCTGCCTGCATGCTACCCCCCGAATAATCGCCGATCAGATTGAACATCATCACAGGAGGACCGCCACGGGGGCCGATCATGCTCTGGGCACCGGCCGTTGACATGTAGTTTATGTCATGCCCGGGAACCTGCGCATAGGGTCCATCCTGACCATAGCCGGTAATGGAACAGAGTATTATCCCTGGATTTATCTTGCTGATAGTATCGTAATCCGCACCCAGACGTTTCAACACCCCGGGTCGGAACTCCTCGACTACCACATCGGAATCCCTAACCAGTTTATAAAATACCTCGCGTGCCCCACCCATCTTCAGGTTCAAAACGATGCTGCGCTTGTTTCGCCCCTCGGCGTTAAATGCCCGCCTCCTTTCCTCCACCTCGGCTTCCATGGTTTCGATCACCTGGGAGGCGCGCCCGCCGCCGGCCTCGACCTTTATCACATCGGCCCCCATATCGGCAAGCAGCATGGTACAGTAGGGCCCCGGCCCCAGCCGGGTGAGGTCGATTATCTTAATCCCTTCCAGCGCCATTGTCATATTCATCCCTCCTAATTTTTAACCTAAATTTTCGAAAAGGAAGCTAGACTCATTAGCAGCGAGGCTAGCCCAGTATCTCACGCACCGCTGCCACTATCCGGGGCAGGGCATCCCCCGTCTTTTCCACGATGGCAAAATCGTCAATACTGGAGAAGTAGCTACCGGTGGCATTGACCTCTATCACCCTGGCGCCAGCCCTCTTGGCATAGCCGGGGAGAAGGGCGGCCGGGGTAACAACACCCGATGTACCCAGCGCTAGCATCACGTCGCAGGAACTGGCCGCTTGCTCCGCCCGTGGGAAATCCTGGACCGGCTCGCCGAAATGCACCACGTCGAAACGGGTAAGCCCGCCACACTGGCACCTAGGCATGAGCTGGGTAATATCTAAGCTCTCCTGCTTTTTAACCTCGTCAAGCTGTTTTACCATTGCGGGGAGATCCTCCCCCTTCTTCAGCTTGAAGGTCCGACCGCAGGTCAGGCATTTCAGCCGGTACATATTTCCGTGTACCTCTATGACTCTCGTGTTTCCCGCCTCACAGTGCAGATCGTCGATGTTCTGTGTGATGACAGTGCTGAGTATTCCCATCCGCTCCAGCTCGGCCAGGGCCAGATGGCCAGGATTGGGTCTGGCCCTCTCTAAAGTGTCGACCATCTCCTGAAGGAAAGCTCGACCCGCCTCGGTTATCTTTCCCAGTGTGGCGACACCATCGGTACCAAACGTGTCCGGGTCGTATCGGTCCCACAGCCCGCCGGGGTCTCTAAAGGTGGGAATCCCGCTCTCGGCGGAGATACCCGAACCGGTGAATGCCACCAGGTTACGCGCACTGGCGACAATGGATGTCACCTGGTGAAGCTGCTCTGTCATTTCAGCCCTCCTCAAATAAGCCTAACAGTTCCCGCTTGAGTGCCTCCATCCTCTGGCTGAACTGGGATTCAAGCTCCGTAGAAAGCATTGCCCAGGCTTCGCTGGACTTCAGGTTAATCGCCCCCACCGCAGTTCCCGCGATCCTCAATCGATGAAGCAGCTCCCTTTCGTCCTTCTCGATGCCTTCCTTTTCAATTTCGTATTTCTGCTGCTTAACATCCCGAAACTCCTGGAGAAGCCCCTTTATGTTCTCCGTTACCTCCATCACTTCACCCTTCCCCTTCAAGGTAACTAAACCCTCCAGCGCCCTTTCAATCAGATCGCCGCTTTCCAGGTCGACGGCCTCAACCAGCCTGGAAAGCGCCGCCCCCATCACGATGCCCCTTTCATCGCCGCTATACCGCCCCACCTCCTCCTTGAGCAGTTGCTTATGGCCATGGCCCATGTATCGCGCCGCGATTGCCCGCCCCAGGGTGGTGCATTCTGCCTCCTTACGCTCCCTCATCTCTTCAGGTGAGAGACTACCCAGCTTCTCAGCCTTTTCCATCGCCTTCTCAAAGGCGCTCTTCATCTCACCCACTTCTTTTCTAACTCCCTTTTTCTAATCCCACTACGCCACATAAAAAGCTAGATTAGTTGACGCCATTCAATTATACTATTCTTTGGCTCTACCAGCAAAATAGATACTAGCTATTCCAGGCTAAAGCAAAGAGTAGTATATAGCGAAAAGGGCGAAGATGAGACTGCTGGAAAATCTACACTGCTATATCTGGCCGGGGAAGGGCAATAACTGTAATAGCTATCTATTTACCCATGTGCTGCGCGGCGACCGTCCCCACGTCCTCATCGACCCGGGACATGTGCAAAATGAGCTTAACGAGCGCTGTCTGGACCAATTGCTCAGCACCATGGAGAGAGACGGCCTGAAGCCCGAGGACATCGGCCTGATCATCAATACCCACGCCCATCCCGACCACTACGAGGGGAATCAGCCTCTGGTGGACCGTAGCAGGGAGAAGGGTGGCAAGCCAGGCCATGCTCTCGTCACCCTTCACCAGGATGAGGATGGGTATCGCCGGGAAATGGGTGAAATCATGGCTAAGCTACTGGGACGTGGGATGGCATTCGAACCGGATTTCTACCTCAAAGAGGGTGACCTGAATCTAGGCAAGGAGAGTAAGCTAAATCTCCAGATTCTACATACCCCGGGTCACTCTCCAGGCTCCATAAGCCTTTACTGGCCCGATAACCGGGTGCTCATCACCGGAGACGTCCTTTTCTATGGCGGGGTGGGAAGGACAGACCTCCCCGGTGGGGATAGCAAGCTCTTAAAGCAGAGCATCGAGCGGCTATCGGAGCTGGATATCGAGTACGTGCTTCCCGGGCACAGCACACAGTTCGGCGCAATGATAAAGGGCGTTAACAACGTTAAGCAGAACTTCGCCTCCGTTAGATTAAGTTACTTCCCCATGCTATAATTGGGCAACGGTTGCGCAGATAAAATGGAAGCGATCAGACTTTATAGTGAGCCAAAGCTCAGGAATCCCTACATGGTAGCGGCATGGCCCGGTATGGGGGGCGTGGCGATCATCGCTGCACGGTATTTAACCGAGAAATGGGATGCCAAGGAAATCGGCAGCATCGCACCCGAAGGCTTCTTCGACCTGAGCGGCGTGCTTATCGAGGAAAGCATAGTACAGGATGTAGAATTCCCGGAGAACACATTCTATCTGTCAAGGGGTCACGGCAGGAGGGACTGGATAATCTTAATTGGCGAGGCACAGCCCCAGATGAATGGTTACCAGCTGGCAAATCTGGTTTTAGACGTGGCCCAGAGATTTGAGGTCAAAAGGCTCTATACCTTTGCTGCTGCACCCACACATATCTACCACACCAAGAAGCCGAGGGTGTTAGCAGTAGTCAACAAGCCCAGATTGATCCCCCGGCTGGAGAAATACGACGTGGCCCCTCTTAAGCAGGGTAGCATCAGTGGCATGAACGGGCTGCTGCTAGGGGCGGCGAAAAAAAGAAACATGGCTGGCATTTGCCTGCTGGGCGAGATACCCATTTACACCACCCACATCGCAAATCCCATGTCGTCCAGAGCGGTACTCCAGGTGCTGGCTCAAATGTCGAATTTGAAAATTGACCTGACGGACATCGATCGCTGGGCCAGAGAAACGGGTGAGCAAATAGAGGAAAAGATAAGTAATCTCAAGGAGTCTTTCGGGGAAGAGGCCAAAGAGCTCATCGACTATTTTGCGCGGTTAGCCGAGCAGACCAGCGAGGAGGAGCTTGGGCCGGAATACAAGACTGAGGAGCTTCTTAAGGAGATAGAGCGATTTCTCAAGGACAAAGGGGAGCAAAAAGAGGGCAATTAAACCAAGGGGATGGGTAGAGTAACGATCGAAATGGCGCTAAGGTGCCAGCATCTTGGCCAAACGTTTAGCCAAGGCAGCGATTGTCAGAATTTGCGGCATTCCAGATGCTGTGGGAAAAACACTGGCATCACAAACGAAAAGGTTATCTATCTTGGTATGCAGATTTTCGTCGACCACCTTTCCGATGGCGGCGGTTCCACCGGGATGACCGCCCTGCACCTTCGAAACCACGATGGACTTGCTATCCGCACCGGCTTTGACCAGTATCTCTTTCGATATCGCCGATCCCGCCCGCAGCCTTGTCCAGTCCCTTTCGGTCACCGGCTTTGAGACCGTTCCATCGGGGTAGACACGCCCCGCAGGCTCATCCGCAATCTTGGTCTGAATGCCGAGCAACCGGTTGGTGGGCAGGGCAAATCCCCTAACTCCAAGCTCCAAGAACCTGGTCAGCCTTGTCTGATTCATATATGAGGATATAATGAATCCCTTGCTCTTGTGAAATTCATAATCAACGAGCGCCATCAGCGGCTCATCGACCTGGTTGAGACCCTTCGTTACCCCATAGGTTTCCACCAGGAGATCAATGAAAAGGCCTTGGCCTGCGTCTTTGACTCCCGATTGCTGCAGGATCACAGGGGTTCCCAATCCCCCAGCGGCAAGGATGACCACATCCGATAGGATTTCAATCCGACCATGTGGCCCTGTTCCCCTGACACCTCTTGCTTTCCCATTTTCCACCAGAACCCGTTGAATCCTGGTATTATAGGCGATGTCGGCTCCATTTTGCCTCGCCTCTTCCAGGTAATCCAGGGCCGTCCACTTGGCACCATTCACACAGCCCATCGCGCAACCCCCGCACCTCTTGCATCTCTTAGGATTGATAAATTTGGGCATCGGCTCCATATGGTAACCCAGCTCCCGAGATACCTCAAGCATCCTTTTGGAGCCTTTCGACAATCGTCTCTCGTCGAAGGGAGCGACTCCCATTTCCTCCTCGCATTCTGCGAATTCTTCATCCAAGTTGATCCCAAAACCTGCCAGTTCTTCTTCCAGGCATCGAGTCGCGCAACCATTGGAAACGACCGTAGAGCCTCCCGCCATGAGGGCCCTCCACAGGATCACGCCCTCCCTCGACTTTCGGGGCGTCAAGGTCAACTTAGTTCCGTCGAAGTATCGCATAGATGTCCAGACGGTTCCGATCTTCTCCTCATACTTTCCCCTTTCTACTACTAGCACCTCCTTGCCCCTTTTGCTTAACTCCCTTGCCAGCGTAGCTCCGCCTGCTCCTGAACCTACGATGAGGAACTCATACCTTTTGTTATCCATATTGCTTTACCCCCACTCTTGAAATAAAGCATATCAGCACTAGGGCCGCCGCGTCAACTTCGGCTAACAGCGATTTATTCGATCTCCCGCCCCCACTTTCCCTGACGTTTATATCAGCTATCCACCCTCTCCAGTACCTCTTGCGTCCTGCGCAGCCAGTAGTCCATTCCCATTTCTTGCATCATCCCTTCGGCTTTTTTTAGGATTTCCAGTGCCTTTTCTTTCTGGCTCGTGTCACCGTAGAGCTCTCCGATGACAGAGTACGCTATGGCGCACCACGGTTTCATTTCCAGTTCACCCAGAACCTCTATAGAATGCAGCAAACTTGCTTCGGCCTGGGATGACTCTAAGACCTCAGCCCAGTTGTATGTCCTTGCCAGCCAGCCTAACCACCACGCTTCCCAAAACCTTGAACCTCTATCCTGTGACGCCTTCAAGGACTTCTCTAGGTAACTCTTGGCAGCCTCCAGGTTACCTTCATCGGTATAAACCACGCCCAACCAACCATAGGTCATCTGTGACATTAAATCAGGCATTGCTATGTCTTGGTAAACCTTCAGGCCTTTCTCCATATATTTGCGGGCAGTATCCAGCTCACCAAGCAGGTAATATGCAACTCCAAGCAAGACCCAAGATACTCCCAAGAGATAATAGCTTTGTACCTCCTCAGCGTATTTGATGGCGCTCTCGAGATGCTCAGCAGCCTTTCGGCTTTCACCTTTAGTAAGAAACAATATACCAATAAGTAATTGCACATTAGACAGAGTGAATGGATCATTGAGTTGCAGGGCAAAGCGGAGTCCCTTTTCGCAGTGCGCTGACCCTTGCTCGAAATCCCCCTGCATTCCAAGAGCAACCCCATAGTATGCCAGGAGCATAGAGTATGCATTGCTTCTGCCCAATGTCTCAATTTCGCCTTCTCTTCCGCTGCTCTCAAGCCGGGTTATGACCGTGGGTGCGACTTTAGCAATCTCTAAATACAGCCCATCAACGCTATAGGAAGAGCAGAGCGCAAACCCTATTTGTACTACTAGCTCGATGTCGTCAGTACCTTCTGCCGCATGAAAGGCAGTCTCGTGGTACTTTCGTGCCTGTACAGTGTTTCCCTCAAATGAATAGGCCACGCCCATGAAACCTGCAAGCCTGGCACGGCTCATGTCGTCCCCTAGTTCTCGGCACAGTTTCTCACCCTCCTGAAGGATTGCCAGTGAATCTTCGGGATGATAGCCCAGGCGAGACATGGAGGGCAGCATCGATAAGCGCACCTCTATACTTCTCCTCTTTCTCTGCTCGTTGTCAGGCAGTACGTTGAGAGCATCTATCGCTGCTTTGTAGGAATGGAAAGCCTCCCAGGGGGAGTTACTTCGCGTTGCCTTGTCACCTGATAACTTCAGATAACGGTAG
This sequence comes from Dehalococcoidia bacterium, assembly GCA_035528575.1. NCBI lineage: Bacteria > Bacillati > Chloroflexota > Dehalococcoidia > Dehalococcoidia bacterium. The sequence goes on from DATKYK010000029.1 coordinate 71,987, forward strand.
GCCTTCTCGTGGTTCTCGCTCCTGGAGTAGTGCTGGGCCAGCACCTCGTATAATTCTTCCAGCCTGTCTGAGTACAGTTCCTCTATAGCCTGCCCTATCCTCTCATGTATCTCCTGCTTTTTCTTCTGGAGCAGGCTGTCGTATGCTACCTCCTGGGTTAGTGAGTGCCTGAAGATATAGGTCGCCCTCGGGAATATCCCTCGCTCATACAATAGCTCCGAGTCACGCAGCACAGAAAGATGGGGGGTCATCTCTGGCGTGGGTATGCCCGTCACCCGCTTTATCAACTCACAGCTAAACTCCCTCCCGATGGCAGAGCCCGTCTGAAGCACACTCTTTGCTCCATCGGGAAGAGAGTCAACCCTGGCCATGATTACTTCCTGGATAGTACTGGGGATAGCTACATCCTGTATATCCTTTGCCAGATAATACCCGCTGTCCTTCCACTCAATCATCCCTAAGTCTTTAAGTGATTTTATAAACTCCTCGACAAAGAAGGGGATGCCTTCTGTCTTATTCAGGATAAGCTCCTGGAGGTCTTCGCCCATAATGTCAGTTCCTAAGATGTATGATGCCATCGCCAGTGTCTCACGGTTAGAGAGGCGATTCAGATTCACCTGGTTGTGATATGACTTGCTGCCCCAGGTATGCACGAACTCAGGGCGGTAGGTGAATATCAGGAGCAACTGGGCCCCCGATATGGCATCCAACATGTCCTTGAAGGTTTCCTCTGAGCTCCTGTCAACCCAGTGGAGGTCTTCAACTGCCATGACTAAGGGGCGCATCTCAGAAGCTTTGAGCACGATTTTCTTGAGTGCCTCCAGGGTTTTATCCTTCCTCGCTTCAGGGCTCAAGTTCAGGGCATCTATACCACTAGCTTTGACCGACAGCATCTCCGATATAAAAGGGAGTGTCGATGCTTCATCAACTCCAATTCCCTTGAGACCTGTTTTCACCTTATCCCTGATTTGGTCATCGTAGTCAGCATCCCGAATGTCGAAGGTGGCCTTCAGCAGGTCTATAACAGGGTGATAGGCTACATTGGTGCTGTAGGAAAGGCATCTGCCCTCAATGAAGGTGACATCCTCATTAGCTATTGCCTTCCTGAACTCATAGAGCAGCCTGGATTTGCCCACCCCTGCCTCACCCATGATGGAAAACGCCTGTCCCCTGCCCGACCTGGCCCTGTCAAGGCCATCCAGCAACAGCTCAAGCTCACGCTCTCTGCCACGGAACGGTGTCAGGCCACGCTCTGCGCTTACATCGAACCTGGTTCTCCTGGTGCTGGGAGCTATAACACGATATGCCTTGACGGGCGCTTCCTTTCCTTTGACCTGCCTCTCCCCCAGCGCCTCAAATCTGAACAGGCCCTCGGTGAGCTTGAAGGTCTCCTCGGTGACATATACCGTCCCAGGCTCTGCAAGACCCTCCATCCTTGAGGCGAGATTCACTGTATCACCTACAGCGGTGAACTCTACACGCAAATCATTGCCCAGGCTTCCGACTACGACAGGGCCTATGTGTATGCCGATACGCATCCTCAAAGGTGAGCCAGTCTCTGCTTTCGTTCTATCACTGAATCTAGCTATCTCCCGCTGTATTGCCAGCGCTGAACGAATTGCCCTCTGGGGAGCGTCCTCAAGAGCTATGGGCGCTCCAAACAGAGCCATGACACCGTCACCCGTCATCTTATTCACAGTGCCCCCGAACTCGTTGACCTTATGTATCAGCATCTCGAAGACCTCGTCCATGAGGGAGTAGACCTTCTCAGGGCCGAGCTTCTCGGAGAGGATGCTGAACCCCTCTGCATCGCAGAACATGACTGTGACCTTCTTGCGCTCACCCTCTATCTTGCCCCTTTGTGCAAGTATCTTCTCGGTGAGACCACCAGGCAAGTAGCGCTGGATGTTCTCTAGCTTCTCTTCAAAGGAGAGCTCTACGGGGGGTGCCAGAGATGTAACGGCAAGGTCATGGCCGCACTCACCGCAGAATTTAAACTCAACTGGATTTGAAAAATTGCATTCTGGGCAAATGGTTTCTAGTCTGGCACCACATTGACCACAGAATTTCATGCCCACTGGGTTTTCAAGCTGGCACTTTGTGCATTTCATTTTCATTCAGGCTGTGCGAATTATATGCTGATTACTGGTGGGGCCATCGTAGACGATAGGGGAACTGTTGTCAATGGTTGCCTACAATTGCCGATGACAGGCATGGGTAACAAGGGGTAAGGGGCGAAACGACGAGGTATCGCTGGGCAAAAGGCCCTAATCATCTAGACCCGCTTTTTCTTGCGCCTTCAGCAAGTTGCTGGGCTAGGCATTCGTTTATCAATCGTCAGGACGTGATCGCTTTTTAGTTCTTCTCTATGCTGTCAGCAACAGATGAAATTCTCCGCGCCCTTCTCTTTCGCCCGGAGCTGAGAGAATACCGTAGCTTTCCATAGGCTCCTATTAACAGCAATGAATTCCTCAACCAATGGCCTTCCCAAGCCCACCGGCCGTAGCATTGCGGTGGCTCGTGGATTTTTCGGGGATGGGTCAAGTCTAACATCCCCGACTATGATTGCTTCCTCATCCCCCAGTTGCGCTATAACGGTCCCATCCGAATCGACTATAGTCGATAGGCCCGGAAACCTTGAATCCTGCTTCCAAAATGGTATCCCAGGCATTGGCCTCTGCCATCGGCCGCATTTGTTTCCCATGACCACAGGTACCCCGATAAGGCGCGCCATGCGACGAGCTCCTTCTCTTATTACATTGTTGTAGTATTCGATCTGCCTATGACGGAAAAAGAAGCTCTGCATTGGGGTTGGGGCTGAGAGGGGCATAAGCAGAAGGTCTGCCGATTGCTGGTGCATCATCTGCGGAATGTAGGAAGGGTAGTTTTCATAGCAGATACCCACTCCTAGCTTACCCAATTCGGTGTTTATCACGTGTGGGCCGGTGCCTCCCCTGAAAAAGTACGCCTCATAAGCAGCCGGCGTTTGTTTCCTCACCCGACCAGCTTCCTCCCCACTAGGGGTCGCTAGAACGAACGTATTAAAGAAATCTTCTCCTTCGGCTTCGAGGAAGCTGGTTCCCAACCAGACGACCAGCCTAGTGGAGTTCTCCCTGAGCCACTTGACGGTCGGCCCTTCTTTTGGTTCCGCCCCGTCCCATATTTCCGTGGTTAATATATAGACGGTGGGCATGAACTCGGGAAGTACGATGAGCTTGGCTCCCTCTTGCGCAGTCCGGTTAACTAATGACGTGGCGTGTTTGAGGTTACCATCAATTAGGCCGTTCTTCGACTCCATCTGCACCGCCGCCACCCGAACGGTTCTACCTTTTTCGTTTGACATATTTAACGTTCTACCCTTTGGTGACAATCACTCGGCAGCCTTTACAACAGCAACACCTTCTGCAGTTTGACTTGCTTATCCCTCTTTAATGATTGCCTCCCTATCTCAATTAAATTAACGGCTGCCGCTGCTTTAGCTCACTTTCGCGTACCCATTCTCCCTGAACCAGTTGACCGCCTTCTCGATAGTCGTCTTGACGGGTGTTTGCGGAAAACCCAGTTCATCGATAGCTTTAGAGCTGTCAAAATATGCATATCTGCTGCCAAGGCGCACCATTGGTGCGTTCATGACTGGCGGTCTCCTGATAATATTGGAAAGAAATTGGAACACATATCCCATGGTAATGGCAACTGAGTAGGGCACTTTAAATTTTGGCGGTTTAACCCCTGCAACTTCCCCAATCAACCTAAAATAATCTCTTATTGACATGTTCTCGTTACCCAGAATATACCTTTCGCCAATTCTACCTTTCTGGGCAGCCAAGATGTGGCCACGAGCCACGTCCTCAACATCGACGAGATTCACGCCTCCATTGATGTATGCAGGCATTTTCTTGTTGATAACATCCAATATTACCTTTCCTGAGGGAGTTGGCTTTATGTCTCGCACCCCAATAATCGTGGCCGGATTTACGATTACCAAGGGAAGCCCCTTCTCACAAATCTTCCTGGCTTCAACTTCCCCCAGATACTTTGATATAGCATAATGGTCTCCGGTATCCCAGAGATTGAACTCAGCATCCTCATTAGCCGGACTTTTGGCTCCGTGAAAACCTAATGCTACCATGCTGCTGGTATAAACCACCTTTTCTATCCCCTGCTCCAGGGCTGCGTTCAAGGCAATCTTTGTGCCCTCTACGTTGACATCGTAGAGCACTTTCATGTCTGGTACCCAGAAAACATATAAGGCTGCCGTTTGATAGAAGGTATCACACCCCTTCAATGCCGATTTCACGGATTCGCCATCCCGAATATCCCCGTACGCTTTCTCGACATCCAGACCGTCAATGTTTCTGGTATCGCTGTTCTCTCTCACCAGAACCCTTACCTCCGCGCCGTCTTTCAGCAGCTCTCTTACAATACTTGAGCCCATAAAGCCAGTAGCTCCCGTGACTAGTGTCTTCATACTTTACCTCCCCTAGGTGCTTATCGAGAGCTGGCGTGATTATAACCCTATCGGACCGCGCAGCTCTCTGGGGCATCGGCCTCCAGCCCCAGAAGCTACAAAGCTTTTCTACACGCCACCAACTCTGATTTATTGACTGGTAAAATAAGCAGGGGCTGGTCATCCCTTACTTCTGATGCCGTAGCAACTCTTCCAAATCTAAGGGATCGCCCTTAGATGATTCCCTCTGAAGTGTTATCGCTCCATCAGGACATTTATCTTCGCAAATGCCGCAGCCCATACACTTATTAAAATCTACGACAGCCTTATTACTATCCTCATCCATTCGTATTGCATTGAAATTACAGATGTCTAAACAAATACCGCAACCACTACAGTTATCACCTATTCGAGATACATAGCCTGAAGGGGCAATGAATGGAACTTGCCCCTCCAGTATGTTCCACATCTGCACTCCGACGCAACAGCAACTGCAGCAGTTGCAGATAGCAATAAGCCGCCTGCCCAGTTCTTTCTTGAATTCCGCAGTGTGGAGAAAGCCTTTCTCATGCGACGTCTGAAGGATGTGGACCGCTTCCTCCTGAGATATCTTACGGAACTTAGGATTCTCCTCCGCAATAAAAGAGGTATATGGATCACCAACAAATAGACAAACCTCCATGGGGGGAGGAAGACAGGGATTTTTGGAAATGGCACGGCAGGCACATTCCCCAACGGCAATTGAATGCGGGTTGTTGATAATAATATCTCTAGCCTGTTTGTAATGCATTACCCTATCGGGTGTTTTTATTCTTACATCTGCCTTCTGGGTAACCAACTGAATCGCATCCCTCAATTTAACTACTTTAAGATGATAAGTGCTGGTATCGTGAGTCGCCGCAGTCTCACTGATTCGCCATACAGCGGCTTGGATCATCGCATCGACATCATCATCCAGCTTTGTCTGAGGTCTCTCTGCGGGAAGTCCTCCTGCTTGAGATAAATGATAAACAAAGTGGTCCGGATATTTGAGGAATATGTATGCGTGATAAAAGTCATTCTTCTCATCCTCAGGGAACATCTCATAGAGTGCCTTGGTTATCTCGTTATGCATAAGCTTCTCCATTCGCGTTTAAAAAAAGTTCTGATGTGTACAATTCAAACTCCTCTTTTACTGGGATATTAAGCTTTGAATCCCCGCCATCTGCGCATTTATCAACTCACCGGCGGCCAAGATTTTACCGTAGGCTCTATCATTGTATTCACTCTCACCACTTCTTACAATTGACATATCCCCCAGAAATCGGTCTAGGTAGCATGTGAGACTTAGGAGCTGTGAGGTGCTATTCTTTGGGCTTGACTGTTGCATTAACATATCCGTAAAGCGCTGGACTTTACTGCTCTGATGTGCACCTATGAAATAGGCGCTCTTTAACAAATCACCAGTGACATTCTCTAATTGAGAAAACCCTCTCATGGAAAGAAATCCCTAAAGGGTTCGCTCATCTATCCTAAAAATATACTGCTCACCTTTGGTTTGACCTATCGTCTAATCTTCGCCTCTTACAGCCCCGCTATCAGAGTGCCTCACTTGAGATTCCGTCCCCACTCCGCGGTGACATCGTAGGTCATATCCCGGAACTCCTCCTCGTCGGGAAGCGGCCTGCCCAGCCACTCCCGGTAGAAACTGTCCAGGTCAGGCAGGGCATCGAAGATGAGCGGACAGCCTACGGGTACAGCCTCCACCATGAGCAGACTGCCGCACCCCGGGCAGTAGAACTCTCGCACTTCGCACAGGTCGGGGTCGGGGCACTTCAGTCCGGGGTAAACCTCCTCCAGCTTCGCAGTGTCGTCTCTGGCGAAGATGAGAGCGTTCAGCTTCCAGTTCTTCCGCCAGTCCCCGAACTCGTGCCCGCAGTCGCACTTCACCACCCTCTCCGCGCCCTTCCGCACCACGTTGAGGTGGTCGCCCAAGGGCATTAGTATCCTCTCAGGGTAGGAGACGCGCTCCTGAAGGATCTCAACATACTTGTCGAATCTATCATCGTCCTTGGGCTTGCTCATGATTTCGAACGTCTTGTGCCAGGGTAGCCTGCCATCATAAAGGTCTCTTAAGTCCTCTTTGCTATATGACATCTCTTCACCTCACAGATTAAAGTCATCGGGCAGCGCCCAGAAGTCCTTGAACTCCCGGGTAAAGGCATCGCTGAGCCTCATACTGCTCTGGTACATCTCCAGAATCTTGTCATCGACATTGCGCTCCATAAGCTGCTGACGCGACCTCTGCCACCATTCCTTCGCCGGCACACCCCTTACCAGCCTCTCTTTGCGCTTTGCCTCGCGCAGTTCCCTGGTGGCAGCATCATCCACCCTCCACTGCTTCGCTTCCTCATCGTAGCTAGTCTTAACACAGTAGATGTTAGTGGCCTGCCACTCGGTGGTCAGTCCGTTGTCCATGTCAGCGGTTATCAGCGCCGGGTCCCTTTCGATTGGATCGCCAAGCCCACCAGCGGCACCACTATTTGAAATGAGGAGGTCACCCTCGTAGATCTCCGTCGGCACCGGTATAAGGCCAAGGTCGAAGACCTCCCCGGGAAAGCGGTCCTCTAAGTCTGCCGGGTGGCCCACTTCGTGGAGCAGCGGCTGCCTTTTCTCCATTAACTCGGGGAGGTTTTTATAGCGTAGCAACAGGGTGTTCCGCCTGCCGCCGGGGTATCCGCCGAACTGGCCAAGGTTGGGGATGATACCGTCCGAAGCGGTACCAAGCGCCCCGCTGCCGACTAACTGCTTACTTATATGAATCATCACCACCTGGGGAATTGCCAGGCCGGAGCGGAACCTTCCGTAGCCTACCGAATAGGGTTCGATTCGGTGCGACATCTCCATATGGGGTACGAAGAGCTCCCAGACCTCTGCGCTTCCCAGGTCGACCTCCGGTGTAGCCAGCCACCCTCCACAATCGACCCCGTCGCAGACCCCGCAGGCACCCGGGCCGAAGTAACCGGTTCCAGCGGCCAGTAGAGGGCGCTTGTTACCCATTTGATCATAGCCGGCCATCTGCCAGCCAGCCGAAGATCGGTAGTTAAAGGTCTCCTCCCTGAAGCCGCGCAGATAGAAGGCAATACCCAAGAGATGCGTCCACATACCGAACACGTCCAGTAAGGGGGCCCACGGAGTGGAGGTTGCCAGCTTCTTGATCTGGCTTGGATTGAGCAGGGAGTCGACAGGCGGCTCCTTTACCTCAATGGGAAGAAGCGACCCCAGATTGCCGCGCCCGTCGTATGACAGGGTCTGCACGGTGACTATGGAGACGCCACCCCAGACTGCCTGGGGTGTACCATTGAAGGGGTGCCAGCCCCACTCACCAGCTCCCTCGAAGTCCAGTACCAGACCTCCCGCGGGCAGGACATCCATCTGTATAGGAATGAGACGTATGGTGTCCCGCTTAGCCGGGAGCCACGCTACCGGTTGATCCGCCATGGGAAACTCCGCAGGCACCACGCCGCGGTATCGGCCGGGAACCATCCGCTGCCGGATGCGGACAATCTGGTTGCGCCGCTCTTCCTCTATAAGCTCCCTGGTCGCCCTTTTATAGTATTCGATCCCGAACTCATCGATAATACGCTTGATCTCTTCCCGCACACGGATGTTGGACGCAATAGCACCCTTGCGATCCAGCAAAAAGATGTCCGACATATCCAGGCAGATCTCGATCTTATGCTCGAAGTCCCGGTTCAACCTGTCGTTTGACCCTATTCGCTCGCAGCAGAACTTCAGCCCGTCCGTGCCCCGCTCCACGTTAGGTGTGGGCATCAAGCCGGGGCTTACCGCGCCGATGTCCATCTCCATGATCACCGTGGACACCCAGCCGATCAGTTCGCCTTCCCAGAAAATGGGCAGCATATCGTAGACATCAGCAGCGTGCATGCCGGATATGACCGGGTCGTTGGATATGAAGAAGTCACCGTCATTAATCCCCACCTCCTCCTCGTAGTTCTTATTGATCATCCACTGTATGTTGTCACCCATGAGCTTGATGTGGATCTGAATGCCGGTGGACTGGGCGATATTGTCCCCTTCGGGAGTGTAGAGGCCGAGGCATAGTTCGGCCACCTCCCGGACAAAGGGAGAACCCGAAACCATACGGGTGGTCTCCCTGCCAGCTATCAGCGACGCCATTATCCGGGAATGAAAAAGCTCGCCCTTGATCGGGTTCTCCTTGAGTAGATGGGGCTCGGTGATGCCGGCATAGCAACCGGTCTCCCGGTACAGCCTCTCATTTTCCTCCATCATCTGCCTGATGGTCTTGCCGCCCTCTCCTATTCCTTTGCTCTCGCTCATCATAACCTCCTCTGATCGCCGTTTCCCAGTTGGGATATCCTCAGGTGAGCCACAGCATCGACCACTCATCCATCCTGGCCCGTCTCCCCGGCGGGAGGAAGAAGGTGGTAGCCGGAGCCTCAACTACAGCTATCCCCTCGATCTCGTTCCCCGGCCTGATCTGGTCCATGTCGTAGATAACGGCCCTGTGCCACTCGCCGTCAAAGTACACCTCCCTCTCCCCCTTGATGGCTTCTTGTGGTGGATCCTTTCCCTCCAGAGATCTCTTAACTATTTTAGGCTTGACCTTGGGAATGGTGGCGGTGAGCCCCAGCTCGAAGATCTGATACCCCGCCTGCGGGTGCTTGGCCACGCCGGCATATACCCTCTCATAGAGATCCTCAAACGCGGCGATGAGCTTGTCCATATCCTCGGCGCTATTTATGCGGGGTACCGGCGATGGCACCTCGATGTCGTCCATCTGGCTCCCGTAGCGCACGTAGGCTATCTGACGCACCCTGGCCTGCTCCCATGGCAGACCCTCGGCAGCGAAGTCAGCCTGTGCCAGCCTCTCCAGCTCTTCCCACCCAGGATTGAGCATAAGCTGACCCATCATCAACTTAAAGGCATCATCGGCTCCAAAGTGAATCATAACCGTGGTGGACTTCTGGTATCGGTGGCTGATGTCCACCGCAGCAGAACCGAATGAAGAGAAGGCCGCTGCGTAGGGCAGGGTGGCTACTCCCTTGAAGGGCAGGCCTTCGGTGTAGCCAGCGAGGTGCATCGGGCCGGCTCCGCCATAGCCCAGAAGGTGATAATCTGCCGGGGAGAATCCCCGAGCATAGAGCACTGCCCTGATGTGCTCCTTCATAGTGCTGTTGATGAGCTTATACACCCCCTCTGCGAGGTAATAGGGGTCGACGCCCAGGACATCG